>CAYMOM010000015.1:0-26824 GCA_964391995.1 uncultured Faecalibacterium sp. | reverse complement strand
TGACGGAGCGCAAATCCTCGAAAAAGTGGCTTTGCCACTTTTTCGACACCCTGGGCCACCGGTTTTTGCCGGCGGCTTTTTGTTATGCCCGGGTCAGCCTGCTGCCCGTATCCTTCAGGGGATAGAAGCAGGGCCGCTCCAGGGGTGTGCGATTGGGGCTGTGGAGGGTCAGGTACAGCTGGTTGTCCAGGGCGCGGAACACCATGCCGTGACCGCCATCGTCCATGAACAGCGGCTCCGCCTGGGTGAAGTGCCCGTCGATTTCCCCATTGTCGGAAACGGCAACGCCCTGGGTGTACCCGCCCTGGGAAAAGCTGGCCCACAGGCACAGCAGGGTGCCATCCGCCGTGCGCCACAGGAAGGGCCCATCGGTCACATAGCCTTCCATGCCGGAGGAATGGTGCACCGCCTGCACCCACGGTGCCTGGGAGGCCCGGAACAGCAGGCGCGGCTCCCCGGCGGCGGCGCGCAGGTCATCCGTCAGGGGCAGGGCGAGTATTTCGCCATCGCCGGCCTGCACCCACTCGTGGCAGAACACCATGTAGGGCTTGCCTGCCCGGCTGATGTACAGCGTGCCGTCCAGGCATTCCCAGTCCCCGGGGGTCACACAGCCATGGGAATGGGGCACGAAAGGTCCCAGGGGCGTTTCGGCCCGGAGGATGGCGGTACCCCGGTGTACATCTTCCCGCTTGAAACTGGCCAGCATGTAGAAGGCGCCCCGGTAGAAATGTACCTCCGGCGCCCAGTAGTGCCTGTCCGCCCAGAAGGTACCATCGTTGTGGAAGCATTCATGGGGGCCGTCCCAGTTTTCCAGGTCAGCAGAAACATACACGTCAAAGCCGTCTGCCGGGCCCCAGCAGGTGGCACCCCGGGTGCCGTAAAGGTAATAGGTGCCGCCGTGCACCAGCACAAAGGGATCGCGAATGTTAATGTCCGTCCGTTTCATGGCAATGACCATCCTTCCAGCGCTTGCAGAGGGTTAACAGGGCATAGGCCAGGGTGATGCCGGCCAGCACGCCGGCGCTGTCCAGCAGCACATCCTGCCACATGGCGGAGCGCTGGGAGGTGAACAGCTGGTGAAGCTCATCGGTGCCGGCATACAGCGCGCCCAGCAGCAGGCAAAGCCTGGTGGGCCGCCGCCAGCCATAGCTGCCTGCCAGCAGCCGCAGGAAAAACCCCAGGGCGGCATATTCCAAAAAGTGGGCACCCTTGCGCACCAGATGCTCCACAAAGGAGTAGATGTTCTGCTGCTCCGCCGGCGGACGGGTGCTGTAATCCTCGTCCACTACCTGAATCACCCCGGTCACGATGCGTCCGCTGGTGCTGCTGGAGGCATCTCCATCCTGGGCGGAAAAGCCGAAGATCATGGCAGCAATGCCCAGGGTGCACAGCCAGAGCAGCAGGCGGTAAAGGCGCTGCACGTCAGTTCCCCCGGGGCATGCTCAGAGCGGCGCGCCCCTGGCCCGCCAGCCAAAGGGCAGGCGCGGCAGCGGGAATGAACAGGCTTTCGCCCTTGTGCAGCTGCATTTCTCCGCCCTGCCAGCCCAGGGCAAGGTCGCCCTCCAGGGCCGTCAGCAGGCCGAAATCCTGCACGGCAGGCAGGCTGCACCGGCCCTGCACGTTCATCAGATCCAGGGTGAAATAGGTTTCGTCCAGCACCCGGGCCATGGGTGCCTCCGGCGCGGGAACGGGGTTCAGGGAGAAGCTCAGGTCGGTCACGTCCAGGGCCTTCTGCAGGTGCAGCTCCCGGCGGTTGCCGTTTTTGTCCACCCGATCCCAGTCGTAAAAGCGGTAGGTCACATCGGAGGACTGCTGAATTTCGTAGAGCATAATCCCGGCACCAATGGCATGCACGCAGCCTGCGGGGATGAAGCACACGTCCCCGGGCTTCACGTTTACCCGGCGGAGCAGCGGCTCCACGGCAGCGCCGGCCTGGCAGGCCGTGCGCAGGCCATCCAGGTCTGTGCCGGGCTGGATGCCATACACCAGCTGGCTGCCTTCCGGGGCGTCCAGGATCAGCCAGGCTTCGGTTTTGCCCAGCTTGCCGTTTTCGTTGGCGGCGGCGTAGGCATCGTCCGGGTGCACCTGCACGGAAAGGGACTCGCTGGCGTCAATCAGCTTCAAAAGCAGGGGGAAAGCGCCGGTGGCGTACCTGCCGACAAACCTGGCACCGTAGCGGGCAATCAGCTCCGGCAGCTTCACGCCAGTGTCATCGGTGGATTCCAGGCCGGGAATGCAGCTGACCTCCAGGCTTTCGCCGGTGGGCACGTCTGTGATGGGCTTGCCGTACACGGTGCGCAGCTTTTCGCCGCCCCAGGGGGTCAGTGCGCCGCCGCGGAAGGCCGGGTGCATCCGCAAGGGCAGCAGGGGGCAATCCGCCGTCAGGGGCATTTCCAGGGCAGGGAAGGCCTTGCCAGCGCCTTCACCCTCATAGTATACCTGGCCTGCATCCCGCATGCCCAAGCCGCGGTACAGCTTCAGCGCACGATGATTTTCGCAGAAGGTATCGCAGCGCAGGCAGTCGCAGCCCTGGGCGCGGAGGATGGCAATGACCTCCTCCATCACCTTTCTGCCCAGTCCTTTGCCCTGGGCATCAGGGGCGATGGCAAGCCGGTGGAACATGCCCGCCTTGCCGCCAAAGAGCCAGTTGACGCCCTGGTGCTCCCGGTCATCCTGGGGCACCACGCACACGGCGCAGAGGATTTCGCCTTCCTCCCGGACGATGTACAGGGTCTGGCTGTCCAGATCCTGCTGCACCAGATCGCCATTGGGGTAGCCGCCCCAGCGCCACTGGCGGTTGCCCTGCTCCAGCATGTGCCGGCATACCGCCTCATACAGTGCGCAGACAGAGGAATAATCAGCCTGGGAAGCCTTGACAAGTAATGACATGGGGGTTCCTCCTTTGAACAAGTTGGGTAAGGCGCTTTCCACCTCATCCGGCCTTTCGGCCACCTTCCCCTCAAGGGGAAGGCTTTTGCGTGGTTGCATCCTTGGCTTCCCCTTGAGGGGAAGCTGTCGCCGCAGCGACTGATGAGGTGGAAGGCTGCATGATATGCCGATAAACATCAGCGGAAACATCTGAAAAACGTTTGTTCACATCTGCATTGGTATACCGTAAAACCGTTAGACCTAAACCATGAAGATACCGATCACGTTCCCGATCAGCTTCTTGTGCTGTTGGCTCGTAATGTTGAGAGCCATCCAGTTCAATAACCAGTTTGGCAGCTGAGCAGTAGAAATCAACAATGTATTTCCCCAACACTTTCTGCCGATTGACGGTAACAGGCAGCTTTTTAAGACATTCGTACCAAAGGCATCGTTCTTCTTTGGTCATTTCTTTCCGCAGTGCTTGAGCGAAGTTTGTTAACTGCTCGTTCCTGGTTTGGTTCATGCTTTACCCTTTTTCCGTATACATATCGTACAAATGCGCATACAATCCGCCCTTTTGCAGCAGCTGGGCGTGGGTGCCGGTTTCCTCCACGCCGTTTTCGGTCAGTACCCAGATGGTGTCGGCACCCTTGATGGTGGTCAGCCGGTGGGCGATGGTGAACACCGTGCGGCCTTTGGCAAGCTGCTCCAGGGACTGCTGTACCAGGTGCTCGCTTTCGTTGTCCAGGGCGGAGGTTGCCTCGTCCAGGACAAGGATGGGCGGGTTTTTCAGGAACACCCGGGCGATGGAAATGCGCTGCTTCTGTCCGCCGGAAAGGCGCACGCCACGCTCGCCCACATAGGTGTCATACCCCTGGGGCAGGGCGGTGATGAACTCGTGGGCGCCGGCCAGCCGGGCGGCCTGCTGCACTTCCTCCAGGGTGGCGCCGGGCTTGCCGTAGGCAATGTTCTCCAGCACGGTGCCGGCAAACAGGTACACCTCCTGCTGCACCACGCCAATGGCCTGGCGCAGGCTCCGCTGGGTGAAATCCCGGATGTCCTGCCCGTCAATCAGGATGCGGCCTTCCGTTACGTCATAGAACCTGGGCAGCAGGTTGCACAGGGTGGTTTTGCCTGCGCCGGACGGGCCTACCAGGGCGATGGACTGGCCCGGCTCCACGTGCAGGTTCAGGTTGTGGAGGACTTCTGCTTCGTCGTCCGCGTAGTGGAAGGACACATGGTCGAAGGTTACGGCACCTTCCACCTGGCCCATTTTCCTGGCGTCCGGCTTGTCCTGAATGTCCTGGGGCGCATCCATGATTTCAAAAAAGCGCTCAATGCCGGTCATGCCCTGCTGGAACTGCTCGGTGAATTCCACAATGCGGCGGATGGAGTTCAAAAGCACTGTGGCATACAGCAAATAGGCGGTGAAATCCGCAATGGTCAGCATATCCCTGCCCATCATGATGGCGCCTGCCATGACGATGATGATGTACATCAGCCCGTCAAAAATGCGGTTGGATGTGCCAAACTGGGCCATCACCTTGTAGGACTGGGCCTTCAATTCCAGAAAGCGCTGGTTGCCCTGGCGGAACTTCTCCTCCTCAATGGCCTCGTTGGCAAAGGATTTCACCACCCGGATGCCCAGCAGGCTGTCCTCCACCTGGGCGTTGATTTCGCCCACCTGCTTGTTCCGCGCCCGCATCACCTGGCGCATTTTGTGGTTGAAGTGGTAGGAGAAGCCCAGCATGAAGGGCAGCACCGCAAACACCAGCAGGGTCAGGGGAACGTTCATGCCGCACAGCACGGTGAAACTGACCGCAATCTTGATGCCGGCAATGAAAAACTCCTCCGGGCAGTGGTGGGCAAACTCCGTCACCTGGAACAGGTCGGAGGTAATGCGGGCCATGATTTGCCCCACCTTGGCCTGGCTGTAGTAGCTGAAGGACAGCTGCTGCAGGTGGTGGAACAAATCGCTGCGCATATCGGTTTCCATCCTGGAACCCATGATATGGCCCACGGATTGCATGAAGTAGTTGGCGGCGGCATCAATCACCCGCAGCAGCAGGTAGATGCCGCCCATGGTAAGCACAAAGCGCACCGTGAGGGATGCCGGGTCGATGGTGGCGCGGTCGGTGATTTCGGAAACGATCAGCGGCAGCACCAGCTCGCACACGGTGGTGAGGGAGGCGCACAGAAGGTCGAAAACCACGGTGGCTTTGTACTTTTTGAAATAGGGAAGAAAGCGCTTAATCAGGGTGGTGGTTTTCATGAAAATTACTCCGTATCTTTAGCTTAGAGGAACCATGCCTTGGGCAGGTATTTCCGCTGGTTTTCCAGCATGTCGTCAAAGAGTTTCCGTCCGTCCTCCAGGGACACGGCGCCCATCTGCGGGTCGTTCATGAAGGTGGAGAAGGCCAGCTTTCTGTCGCAGGTCATGGCGGCGCGGAGGGTGTTTTCCTGGTTGTACACATGCCGGGCCACCAAAGGCAGGATGTTCCCCGGCATGTTTCCTGCGTGGACAGGCTCAATCCTGTCGCAGCCGAAGAAGGCGTTGGTTTCCACCACGGCGCCCAGGGGCAGGTTGGGGATCTGCCCCCGGTTGGGGATGTTTACATTGCTGACCATGTCCCCCAGGCCCAGCACGGCCTTCAAAAGCAGGTGGCCTTCCTCCCCAGAGCCTTTCAGATCCAGCTGTTCCTTCCCGGCAATCAGGTCATCGCTGCGCTGCATGCGCCTTGCCAGGTCGTTCACGCGCCAGTCCACGGAGGTCAGGCCGAACTTCCAGCGGGCCACGGTATCCGGGTCTTTGGTGTACCAGGGCGGCAGAAACTCCGCCAGGTGCCGGTCGCCGGCGGCAGCAATGGCGCCATACCGGCGGAACAGGTCGAACTTCACCTTATGGGCACAGCTGAAGGAGGAGTTCATCCAATTGTTGTCGCCGCCTTTGTCGTAGCCATCGGCGTACTTTTCGGCATACTTGGCGTACAGGGGCATCAGGTCCATGCCCTGATAGGTGGCCCGGGTCAGCCAGGTGAAGTGGTTGATGCCCGTCACCTGGGTGTAAATATCCTGGCGCCGGGCCTGGATGCCGTACTCGTCCTCCAGCATCTGGCAGATCAGCTTCTGGGTGCCGAAGACCTCGTGGCAGCAGCCAAAGGCCTTGATGCCCGGAAACACCTCATACAGGGTGCGGACGCACAGGCTCATGGGGTTGGTGTAGTTGATGACCCAGGCAGAAGGTGCATAATCACGGATCGCTTCACCAATCTCCACAAACATGGGAATGGTGCGCATGGCCCGCATAAAGCCGCCCGGGCCCACGGTGTCGCCCACGGGCTGGTAGATGCCCAGGCGCTGGGGCAGGTGCACATCGGAGCGCATTTCCTCAAAGGTGCCGGGCAGGATGGAAATCACCACAAAGTCGGCGCCGGTCAGCGCCTGCTGCAGGCTGTCGCTGACGGTGTAAGTCCAGCGGGACTTGACCTCCGGGTTCTGGCTGAGCTTGTTGCCGATGATTTCGTTGCGCTCCGCCGCAGAGCGGTCAATATCGTACAGCCGCACGGTGCCGCAGAGCTGCTCATCCATAGCCAGGTCAGTCATGAAACCCCAGGCCCAGCCGCGGCTGCCGCCGCCAATGTAGGCTACCTGCAGGCCTTCGGCCCTGTTATCCTTCATCGTCACCATGGTGTTTCCTCCTTATTCAAAGCCTTGTGCTTTCAGGTAAAGGTAGCTGCGGCGCAGGCACTGGAAGGGATCCTCCCCGTTGCAGTTGTCCTGCTCCACCAGCATGTAGCGGGTGCCGCCGGCCTGTGCCTTTTCAAACACCCGGCCGAAATTGATGTTCCCTTCGCCCACCACAGCCATTTGGCGGCCATAGGCAAAGTCCTTCAGGTGGATGCAGGGGATGCGCCCGTGCAGCTTTTCCAGCCACTGGGCCGGGTCGCCGCCGGCGGCCTGTACCCAATAGGTGTCCAGGGTGAAGCCCATCAGCTCCGCAGGCACATCCTCCAGCAGCTTTTCCAGCACGGTTTTGCCGCCCAGGCGTTTGAACTCCTGGTCGTGGTTGTGGTACATCAGCAGCTTGCCGGCCTTGTGCAGCGCTTCCGCCGCCGGCACATAGGTGCTGATGAAATGCTCATAGCTGGCGTCCTGCCTTTCCTGGTCGAAGGCATACCAGCCCAGGCCCACATAATCGCAGCCGAACACGCTGTGCTCTGCTGCCACCCGGGCAGGTTCAGCCGACAAACGGTCGGCAGGGATATGGGTCAGCACGCAGCGCAGGCCCGTTTTCTTCAGCTGCTGGCTGAGCCACTGGGGCGAATAGTCGCATGTACCGCTGACCTGCACCGTCCTGTAGCCCATATCAGCCACCTTCTGCAGGGAAAGGGCAAAATCATCCAGGGTGCGGCAGTGCTCCCGCAGGGTGTAAAGCTGCGCGCCAATCTCCATTGCTGCCATGCTCAGTCCTCCAATTCCTTGATCATCACCGCATCCCCCACCCGGCGGCCGCCCTTGTAGGGCGTGGAAAGCACATCGCCCCCGAACCACATCATGGAGGATTGACCGCCATCCAGGTTATAGGCAGCGGTGCAGCCCAGCTCCTCCATCAGCTGGGAAAGGGAAACCAGGGTGATGCCCTTGTTGATCTTGCCCTTTTCCAGGGCGCTGGAGGTTTTTCTGCCGTCCACCTGAACAAAGCAGTAGTGTCCCGGTGCATAATACCCAATGGCGGAGCGGGGGTTCCGCGGCCCTACGTTGGAGTTGAACTTGGTCATGGCCTTGCCCTCGGCATCCAGCAGCACCGGGCCGAACAGGAAGCAGTGCCATATATCCTCCATGTCAGGCTCCAGTGCCTCATAATCCACCGGGGCCAGGAAGGTTTTCATTTCGCCGCTTTTGTACAGGATGGCAATATCCCGTTTCCTGTTGGTGGTGGAGCGCCACACCGTGCCATTGCCAATGCACCAGCCCTTTTCAATCACCTGGCCGCTGTCACCGGTCATGGCCAGAATGGCGCCGCTGTCCGCAGCCATGTTCTTCACCCGGGCGGTGGTTTTGCCCCATTCGCCGCCGGCGTAAACCCGCTGGAAGCAGTCCAGGGAGCGGACGTAGATATCCGCAATGTAGACATCGCTGCTGTCGTAATACATGGAGGTGATATTGATGGCAATGTTCTGGCTTTGGTAGCTGCTTTCCGTCTGGATGCTCTCGCCTTCGGGCAAAAAGGTACCCTCCGGGGCGGAGAAAGGCTCATCCTCCGCCATGGCAAAAGAGAAGGCCAGGCAAAGGAGAAGCAGCAGGGCAATCAATCGGCGCATGGCAATTCTCCCTTCGTTGGTGAACAAGGACATTATACCATTCTCCGCCTTCATTCGCAAGCAAAAGGCAGGCCCAAAGGGATGAGCCTGCCTTGCCTGTATTGCTTTATTCTGCCACGGTCAGCGCGGAAAGGAACTTTTCCATTTCGGCTTCCATCTGCTCCTGGGTGGGAGCCTCGCTCAGGAGGCCTTCCCTGGACTGGAGGGAAACCTGCACGCTGGAATCCTGCACGGTATCCTGGTAGATGTACATGAGGGCCACGCCGGTGTGCTCCTCCTCGGGCACCTCGATGGTGTTGCCTTCGCTGTCGGTGGTTGTGGTGGTGTCGAAGGTGAGGTAGCAGTAGTGCACCTCATGACCATTGATGGTGGCAGTCTTGGCCTCAGCCTCCTGGCCGTAGTAGAGGGGCACATAGCTTGCGCCGGTTTCGGCGGAGGTGCCGGCGTAGCCGGCGTAGCTCGCCAGCTGCACGGCAGCGTTTTCGTCATCGGCCTGGTAGGTGAAGGACTGCACCAGGTTATCGCCATAGTTATAGCCTTCGGTCAGGGTGTAGCCTTCCGGCGCGGTGACCTCGCCAAACTTGAAGTATTTGGGGCTGGAGGATGTGCCGGTGTTGGCAATCACCCAGTTTTCTTCCACATCGCGCAGGGTGCCGAACCAGTTGGGGATGGAGCCGCCCGGGCCCACAAACCACTTGCAGCACAGCCAGATGGCGATGATCAGCACCACCGCGGCAATGACGCCGATGATGATCTGCTTGCCGTACTTCTGGGCAATTTCCTTGTTTCGGGCAATGGCCTTGGCATCGGCGGCCTTCTGCTTGTTGCGCTTTTGGGCCTGAACAGCCCGGTAGTCGTACTTCTTCTTGGTCTTAGCCATGGGGGATTCCTCCTAACGAAAAAATCATATGCGGATATTATAGCACCCCTGGGCGAATCTTGCAAGTGAACGTTGCATGACAGTGAAAAAGGGCCATGCCCGCAGCGGAGCATGGCCCGGAGAAGAAGGATAACCGGGATTACTTGGCGTATTCAGCCGCAGCAGCACCGGCAATGCGGCCGAACACAACAATGTCAGCCACAGCGTTGCCGCCCAGGCGGTTGGCGCCGTGCACACCGCCGGTGACCTCGCCAGCCGCATACAGGCCGGGGATCACGTTGCCATTCTGGTCCAGCACTTCGGTGTTGGTGTTAATCTGCAGGCCGCCCATGGTGTGGTGCACGCCGGCAGTCACCTTGATGGCATAGTAGGGAGCGGTGTTCAGGGGGTTGGCGAAGGACACACGGCCGAAGTCGGGGTCGTTCTTGGCCTCCACATAGGTGTTCCAGGTGTTCATGGTCTCGGCGAAGGCGGCAGCGTCCACACCGATGGCAGCAGCCAGCTCTTCATAGGTGTTGCCGGAGAAGGTGAAGCCCTTCGTCACATAGCCCTGGATAACGGTGGAAGCCTGCAGCATGGCCTCGTCCACCACCAGCCAGGAGTAGGAACCGGTCTGGGCGATCTCGGCAGCGGAAACCACGTCACGGGTGCCAACTTCATCGATGAAGCGCTTGCCCTCGGCATTCACCAGGATGGCGCCATCGCCGCGCAGGCCCTCGGTAATCAGGGCAGCGGTGACGGCCTGAACGGTGGGGTGAATCTGAATCTGCTCCATGTCAACAGTGGCAGCGCCAATGGCGGTAGCCATGGCAATGCCCTGGCCCTTCAGGCCGGCAGCATTGGTGGTCATGAAGCCTTCCAGGTCGGGATTGTACTTCGCAACCATCTCCAGGTTCGCGCCGAAGCCGCCGGTGGCAAGCACCACAGCCTTGGCATTCACGGTGACGGTTTCGCCGGTCTTGCCGGTGGCAACCACGCCGCAGGCAGCGCCGTCCTTGGTCAGGATGGTGTTGGCGGTGGTTTCCAGCAGGATGGTGATGTTCTCGTTGTTGTTGCAGGCAGTCTCCATCAGGGGCACCATGTAGGCGCCAACGGAAACAGTCTTGCCCTCGGCATTGGTGGGGCGATGGATGCGCTTCACGGACGCGCCGCCGAAGGAAGCCACATCGTGCAGGTCGATGTTGATGGTCTTCAGCCAGTCAATGGCGGGAGCGGTGCCGTTCACCAGGGTCATCACCAGGTCGGGGTTGTTGATGCCCTTGCCGCCGATCATGGTGTCCAGGGCCATCAGCTCAACAGAGTCGAAGTAGGTGGTGGGGTTCTCCTGCTTGGTGTACTCCTCCCACTGCAGCTTCACGGTGCCAGCCAGGGAGGTGATGGTCTCGTTGTCGGCATAGCCTTCAGCGGAAACGAACACCTTTTCCACACCGGCAGTCTCGCCGAAGGTGTTGTTGTCCTGGTACACGGTCTTGGCAGCGTTCATGCCGCCGGTGGCCTTCACGGTGTTGCCGCCAACCAGGGGCTGGCTCTCCAGGATAACAACCTTCTTGCCGGCCTCGGCAGCGGTCAGGGCGGCGGTCATGCCGGCGCCGCCAGCACCAACGATCACCACATCCACATCGTAGGTAGCGTCCTCAGCCTTGGCAGCCTCGGCCTTGGCGGCGTAGTCATCGGGGTTCACGCCGGCGGCGGTCAGGGCAGCCTTGGTGGCCTCGATCAGGCCGTTGGAGGTCAGGGTAGCACCGGACATGGTGTCCACATTCCAGGTGTTGCCGGCCACCATGGCGGCGGGCAGGCTCTCAATGGCCTTGGAGCCGATGCCATCGGTCTCATTGGGGCCTTCGGCCTTCACATCGGTGATCACACCGTCGGTCAGGGTCACGGTGACGGTCACGTCGCCGCCGAAGCCCTTGGCGGTGCCGGTCGCTTCTTCAGCCACAGCGGCGGTCATGGTCAGCATCATGGCCAGGGCCAGCAGCAGCGCAGAAATACGCTTCATCATTCGGGTATCCTCCTTGAATATTGTTCTGCTATTGCAGACCTGAGTCAAGTATACCATAGGGGCATGACCAAAATCCATGCCCTTATCATAAAAAGTAACCGGGTTACAATTTTGATAAAGGTATTTTCTTCCGCAAGGGCGCATAGCCTTTCACAAAAGTGCAAGGAGGCAGTATGATGGCACAGGCACGGCATGGCAAAGCAAGGGGACACGCAGGACTTTCCTTATTAAAGGGACTGGGCGCAGCGGCGCTGGTCACCCTGGCGGGGGTGGTGGTATTCGCCCTTTTGATGCAGTGGATCAAACCCACGGAAGGCCTGGTGCGGGTGGTGAACCAGGTGCTGAAGCTGCTGTCCATCGCCGCGGGCGTGTGGGTGGCGGTAGGCCCGGGCGGGCAGGGCGGGCTTATCCGGGGCGCACTGGTGGGCCTGGGGTACATGCTCATCGGCGTGGCGGTGTATGCGCTCCTGTCCCGGCAGGCGGCGCCGGCGGCATCTTATCTGGCTGATCTGGGCATGGGTGTGGCAGGCGGCGGCATGGTGGGGATGATTGTGTCGAATATTTCGCCGAAGTGATTGCAAGAAACGAAAAGATGGTGTATAATACCTTTATCCCATTAGTAAACGGAGGAATTTCCCATGAAGCATATCGAAACCATCCAGTCCCCCTGCTTGAAGCAGTCCCTGGTGCACGGCGGCTGCGGCGAGTGCCAGGCCTCCTGCCAGAGCGCCTGCAAGACCAGCTGCACCGTGGCCAACCAGTCCTGCGCCAACAAGGAGAACAACGCTGTTCTCGCCGGCAACGAAGGCAAGATTCGCCGCGAAACCAAGTAACCTCACGATTTCCTGAAAGGGCCGGAGGATAGCTCCGCCCTTTTTCTGTGTGTAGGAGGAAACCAACTTGATTCATACCTTCAAGGCCGTGGGCCAGCCCATGATGCTGGACGTCGGCTCCGGCGCCGTCCATGCCCTGGACGAGCTGGCGTATGATGTCCTGACCCTTTGGAACGATTGCTCCACGGAGGAGATCAAGGCCAGGCTCCGGGACAAGTACACCGAAAGCGAGCTGGACGAGGTGATTGCCGAGCTGCGCCAGCTGGAGGAGATCGGCGCCCTGAATGCCCCTGACAATTACGACAACGTGAAGCAGCTGCAGGAGCCCGGCGTGGTGAAATCCATGTGCCTGCATGTGGCCCACGACTGCAACCTGCGCTGCAAGTACTGCTTTGCCGCCACCGGCGACTTCTGCATGGGCGAGCGCAAGCTGCTCTCCTACGAGGTGGGCAAGAAGGCCCTCGATTGGCTGGTGGAAAAAAGCGGCAAGCGCGTGCACCTGGAGGTGGACTTCTTTGGTGGCGAACCGCTGATGAACTTCGATGTGATGAAGCGCCTGGTGGAGTATGGACGCTCCATCGAGGCGGAGAAGAACAAGAAGTTCAAGTTCACCACCACCACCAACTGCGTGCTGATGACCGAGGAAATCATGGATTTCTTCAACAAGGAAATGGGCAACGTGGTTATTTCCATGGACGGACGGCCCGAAGTGCACGACAGGATGCGCCCCACCGTGAACGGCAAGGGCAGCTATGCCATCATTGCTGAAAAGGCCAAGGAGTTCGCCCGCCGCCGCGGAAACCAGGAGTACTACGTCCGCGGCACCTACACCGGCTATAACAAGGACTTTGCCAACGATGTGCTGTTCCTGGCGGATGAAGGCTTCGAGCAGCTGTCCGTGGAGCCGGTGGTCACCGACCCTGCCTGCGAGTATGCCCTCCACGAGGAGGATCTGCCCCAGCTGCGGGAGGAGTACGAGCGCCTGGCTGTGGCCTACATGGACCGCCGGGCCAATGGCAAGTGGTTCAACTTCTTCCACTTCAATGTGGATTTGGAGGGCGGGCCCTGCCTGCGCAAGCGCCTGACCGGCTGCGGTGCCGGCAATGAGTATGTAGCCGTGACCCCCGATGGGGACATTTATCCCTGCCACCAGTTTGTGGGCCGGGAAGGCTACCGCATGGGTTCCGTGCTGGATGGCACCTTCGACAGCGGCCTGCAGAAGAAGTTTGCCAACAACCATGTGCTGACCAAGGAAAAGTGCCGGGAATGCTGGGCGCGGTTCTACTGCTCCGGCGGCTGCGCAGCCAACGCCGAGGCCTTCCACGGCGATATTTCCCAGCCTTACGATATGGAATGCCAGCTGGAGCGCAAGCGCCTGGAATGCGCCATGGCTATTTATGCCAAGGAACGCGCCGCAAAAAAGAACGCCGAATAACAAAACACCCCGCTTCCGTTTGGGAAATCGTCCAAAGGGAAGCGGGGTGCTTTTTTATTTGTTTAGCCAGTAGATGGGCGCAGCCACCAGCCCGATGCCGCCCAGGATGTTCCCCAGGGTGACGGGCAGAAGATTCTTCAGCAGGAAGGACGCCGCCGTCAGGCTTTCCGCCGTTATGCCGTAGGCTTCCTCCGCCAGGGCGCGGCAGGCAGGGTCGGCAGCGGCAAGCATGCCCATGGGCACATAGTACATGTTGGCCACGCAGTGCTCATACCCGGCGGTGACAAACAGCATAATGCCAAAGAAGCAGGAAAGCAGCTTGCCCGGCACATCCCGGGCGCAAAGGGCCATGAGCACCGCAGCGCACACCAGCACATTGCACAGCATGCCGGAGGAAAGGCCCTGGAGGAAGGTGATGTTCACCTTGCCCACAGCTACCTTGATGGCATAGGCGCCCAGCAATCCGCCGGAGTATGCCATTTGCCCGCTGGCAACAGCCAGCAGCGCCACCAGCACGCCGCCCAGGAAATTGCCGGCATAAACCAGGAGCAGCAGCCTTGCACAGCTGCCCAGGCTGATCTTCCCATCCATGACGCCCATGGCTGCCAGGCAGTCACCGGTGAAAAGCTCTGCGCCCAGCAGCACCACCATCATCAGCCCCACGGGGAACACGCAGCCGGACACCAGCCGGGAAAGACCCACATCCCCAATGCCGTGGGCCGCCACGCTGCTGGCATTGGCACCCAGGGCGATCATGGCGCCTGCCATCACGGCCTTTGCCAGCAGGCGCATGGGCGGCGTATGCACCTTTGCATCACAACCCTGAATGTATTTCTGTGCCGCTTCCTTGATGGTCATACAGCCTTCCATGCCAGCGCCTCCTTATCCTCGGTTGCCGTTCTGTCCCTTGCGGCGGTTCACCCGCTGCACCGGTTTGCCCAGTGCGGCCTGGGGCGCAGGCTTCACCTTGCCGTCCTTGCTGATGGCAATGGGCTGACCGGCCTTGGGCAGCGGCTTGCGCCTGGGTTGGGCGGCGTTGCCGTCACGGGTCAGCTTTTTGGGCATGGCAGATTTCTGCTCCACCGGGGCGCCGGCCTGGGCCAGCTTAGCCGGGCGCGGCAGGCGCGGCTTGGGCTCGGAGGGTGTGAGCACCTGCATGGGCCAATCGCTCTTTTCCTCCCGCAGGTTCTTCTTGATCAGCTTTTCCACCTGGCCCAGCTGCTTGATCTCATCAATGCAGCAGAAGGAAATGGCCTTGCCTTCCCGCCCGGCGCGGCCTGTGCGCCCAATGCGGTGCACATAGGCCTCCGGCTCCATGGGCAGGTCGTAGTTGAACACATGGCTCAGGCCGGCAATGTCAATGCCCCGGGCGGCAATGTCCGTGGCTACCAGCACCTTGCACTTGCCGGACTTGAAGCTGTTCAGCGCCGTTTGCCGGGCATTTTGACTCTTGTCACCATGGATGGCGCAGCTGTCGATACCGGCCTTTTTCAATTCCCGCACAATCCGGTCTGCGCCGTGCTTGGTGCGGGAGAACACCAGGGCGTTTTCCACATCCGGCTGGCTGAGTAGGTGGGCCAGCAGATGCTTTTTGTTGGCCTTGTCCACATAATACAGGCACTGATCAATGGCCTGCACCGTGGAGGACACAGGGTCCACCTTCACGGTTTCCGGCTGGTGGAGCAAGTCCATGGCCAGCTTTTCCACTTCGCCGGGCATGGTGGCGGAAAACAGCAGGGTCTGGTGCTTTTCAGGCAGCTTCTGGGCAATGCGCCGCACATCGTGGATGAAACCCATGTCCAGCATCCGGTCGGCCTCATCCAAGACGAAGGTTTCCACCCAGTCCAGGCGCACATAGCCCTGGTTCATCAAGTCCCACAGGCGCCCGGGGCAGGCCACCACCACATCGGCGCCCCGGTGGAGGGCATCCACCTGGCTCTGCTGGCCCACACCGCCAAAGATCACCGCCGGGGTCACCGGCAGGCCTTTGCCGTACTGGATGAAATTGTCGTAAATCTGCTGGGCCAGCTCCCGGGTGGGGGTCAGGATCAGCGCGCGGATCACCCGGGCGTTGGCTTTGCCGGGGGTTTCCAGCAGGTTCTGAATCATGGGCAGGGCGAAGGCGGCTGTCTTGCCGGTGCCGGTCTGGGCGCAGCCAAGCACGTCCTTTTTCTCCAGCACCAGGGGGATGGTGGCCTGCTGGATGGGCGTGGGCTGGGTGTAGCCGCTGTGCTTAACATTGCGGAGCAATTGGGGGATAAGCCCCAGGGAATCAAACGTCATACATTCTGTCCTATTCTTGAGTTTTCGGCCCGTTTTCAAAGCGAACCATTTTTTATTATAACACAACCCGCCAGCATTGACAATCCGCCTTCCGGGCCTTATTATCATAGGCAGAGAGAAAGAAGAACGGAGGATGCTCATGGCATTTGACCTGCTGCCCGGGGAGCAGCTGATTTCCCCTGCCCATCCCTTTATCCAGTACACGGGCCGCATTGACGATGAGGACAAAACCGCCTATGGCTTCGAGTTTGCGGGCACCAGTCTGCGCGTGCGCATGACAGGCACCACGCTGAAAATATGCATCACCAACCGCACCAACTACTGGCAGAGCCGCCTGGGTGTGGTGGTGGATGGGCATCTCCATGCGGCGCTCCTGCCGGAGAGCGGTGAAGCGGTGATCGATCTTTCCGCCTTCCTGCACGAGGACGTGAACGATGTGCTGATCTTCAAGCGGCAGGACTCCTGCCATGCCTTCACCCTTCACGGGCTGATCCTGGCGGAAGACGGACAGCTGCTGCCGCCGCCGCCCCGCCCTGCCCGCCGCATGGAGGTGTATGGGGACAGCGTTTCCGCCGGCGAGTGCTGCGAGTGCCAGGACTGTGCCGGCAAGCCCGACCCCCAGCACAACGGGGAATTCTCCAACGTGTGGTGGAGCTACGCCTGGCTCGCCGCCCGCACCCTGGGCGCTGAGCTGCACGATGTGGCCCAGGGCGGCATGGCCCTGCTGGACGGCACCGGGTATTTCAACGGCCCGGATTATGTGGGCATGCTGTCCACCTGGGACAAGGTGCGCTACAACCCGGCCTTCGGCGCGCCCAGGGCCTGGGACTTCACCCGCTACATCCCCCATGTGGCGGTCATCGCCATCGGGCAGAACGATGCCAACCCGGTGAACATCATGGAGCAGGAGCCAACAGGCCAGGCCGCGCAGAACTGGAAGCAGCGCTACGCGGCATTCATCCGGGGCCTGCGGGCAAAATATCCCCGTGCCACCTTTGTGCTGACCACCACCATCCTGAACCATCATCCCGGCTGGGATGAGGCCATTGAGGATGTGTGCTGCCAGCTGCGGGAAGAGGACTGCCGCATCCACCACTTTCTGTACAGCCGCAACGGCAGCGGCACGCCTGGGCACATCCGCATTTCGGAGGCCATGGTGATGGCCGGGGAGCTCAGCGGCTTTATTGCCTCCCTGGGGGAAGAAATCTGGCAGGATTAAGGAGGCAGCATGAACAGCATGACACCGAGCCAGCTGAAAACCTGGTTTGATTCCGAGGAATTCCGCATCCAATACCACTGTGATGCCCCCCTGGGCTGCCGGCTGGACGGGGCCGGAACCCGCTTTGCCCTGTGGGCGCCCACCGCCCAAAGCGTGCAGCTGAACCTGTACCCCGCCGGCAACGGGGACGGCCTGACTGCCACCCATCCCATGGTCAAGGGCGAAAAGGGCCTGTGGACGGCGGACTTTCCCCGGCGGCTGGACGGCGCGTATTACGACTATGACGTGACGGTGGAGGGCATCACCCGCCGCACTGCGGATCCCTACGCCAAGGCCTGCGGTGTCAACGGCCTGCGGAGCATGGTGCTGGACCTTTCCGCCACCGACCCGGCTGGCTGGGCGGAGGATGCACCCCCGGAAAAGCCCGCGGAGGATGTGATTTACGAGCTGCATGTGAAGGACTTCTCCTGGGACGAACACAGCGGCGTTGCCGAGCGGTACCGGGGCAAATTCCTGGCCCTGTGCCAGAATGATACCACCCTGGACGGCCTGGAGGAGATTCCCACCTGCATCAATCATGTGAAGGGTCTGGGTGCCACCCACATTCAGCTGATGCCCGTGTACGATTACGGCTCCGTGGATGAAGCCGGTGCAGCCGATGCCTTCAACTGGGGTTATGACCCGGTGAACTACAACATTCCCGAAGGCTCCTATGCCACCGACCCCTATCACGGGGAGGTGCGCATCAGGGAGATGAAGCAGGCCATTCAGGCCCTGCACAGAAGCGGCTTCCGGGTGATTATGGATGTGGTGTACAACCATACCTATCACCTGGAATCCAGCCTGTTCTGCACCGCGCCCTGGTATTTCTACCGGCAGACGGAGGACGGCGGCGCCTCCAATGGCTCCGGCTGCGGCAGCGAGCTGGCCTCCGAACGCAGCATGTGCGCCCGGTATATCCGGGATTCCGTTCTCTATTGGGCGGAGGAATACCACATCGACGGTTTCCGGTTCGACCTGATGGGCATGCTGGACACCGGGCTGATGAACGACATCCGCCGCATGCTGGACCAGCGCTTTGGCGAGGGTGAAAAGCTGCTGTATGGCGAGCCCTGGGCCGGCGGACAGTGCCATCCCAGGCCCGGCACCGCCCTGGCGGACAAGGGCGGCATGGCGCTGCTGGACAAAAGCATTGGCGCCTTCTGCGATGGTACCCGGGATGCCATCAAGGGCAGCGTGATGGACGAAGGTTCCCGGGGGTTCGTCAATGGCGGCGGCCTGAACCCGGGTGTCTTGGCGGCTTGCCTGAACGGCTGGCCCGGTGCCTTCTCCGCTGCCAGCCAGTGCATTGCCTACCTTTCCGCCCATGATGACTGGACCCTGTGGGACAAGCTGACCTGCACCCTTGACCCCGGGCGGAACTTCACCGGCCTTGACCCGGCTGTGCTGCGGGCCAACCGGCTGGCCTTTGCCATGCTGGCCTGCTGCCGGGGGCATCTGTTCTTCCTTTCCGGCGAGGAGTTTGCCAGAACCAAGCAGGGCGTGAAGAATTCCTACCGCTCGCCCCTGACCATCAACCGGATGGACTGGCGGCGCTGCGGGGAAAACCAGGCCCTGGTGGCGTATTACCGGGGGCTGATCGCCCTGCGCAAGCAGCTGCCTGCCCTGCGGGACAAATCCGCCGCCCAGCGCCTGCTGGAGGTGATTCCCCTGGGGCAGGACGCCGCCGCCTTCCTGGCGGACAATGGCACGGACAGCCCCTATACCCGGCTGCTGATGGCCTTCAACGCCTCCGCCCGGGAGGTGACCCTCACCCTGCCGGAAGGCCGGTGGGTGGCCTTAGCTGATGGTGAAAACAGCCTGCTGTGGCAGGCACCGCCGCAGCTTTCCCAAAGGGCTGCGCTGCCGCCCTTTTCCGCCCTGATCTGCGCCCGGGCATGAAAAACGCCGCTCCCATAACGGAGCGGCATTTTTGTGCCTTTGCGGCGTTTATGCCAGCGGGTAAATGTACCGGGCAATGCGCAGCTCCTGATCCTGCAGGGTGCGGGTTTGCCGGGTGCCATCAGCCTTGAAGCCCAGGGACTCGAACAGGAAGCGCACGCGGAAATTGTCCACCAACACCCACAGGTAGGCTGCGGTGTGACCGTGCTGGCGCAGGTCCTGCAGGCAGTGCTCCACCAGCAGGCGCTTGTCCTCGCTGGTGGTCATGTCGCTGCACACCCCCTCGTGAATCAGCCCGTTGTACGGCTCCTGGGGGTTGTCGCCATAGACCATGTAATCCCGGATGGCCCCATCCCGCTGGGTCAGGGCGATGCGGAAACGGCCTTCCTGCAGCCACTGGGTCAGCTCCCGGGCGTAATGCTCCGGGGTAGCCTTTGCCAGAATCTCCTGGGAAAGGAAACCCCGGTACAGGGTGCGTACATAGGCGCATTTCAGCCCGGCCAGCTGGGGAATATCCTCCGGCGTGGCCTGGCGGATCGTCATCTTTCCCATGGCATTACACCAGACGCATGCCAGATTCCGTCTGCTGCTTGTTGTAGCGTTTCAGCAGGCCGTGGATGCGGTCATAGGGGTTCAGGAGCTTGCTCAGGGAGCGGTCGTGGTTCAGGGTGGCGATGATGTAGGAAATGTACTTGCTCATGTCCGCCTCCACAAACCAGGGCGCAGCCTTCAATTCGGGGGTGCGATAGGTCAGGTTGGTGGAAATCACCCGGTCGATGATGCCTTCCTCATAGGCCTTGTTGTAAATGTCCAGTCCGTTGGTGAACAGGGCGAAGGTGGCGGCGGCAAAGATGCGGTTGGCCTTGCGCTTTTTCAGCTCCCGGGCCAGGTCGATGATGCTCTCGCCGGAGGAAAGCATGTCATCGGCCACGAAAACGTCCTTGCCCTCCATGGAGTTGCCCATGTACTCGTGGGCCACAATGGGGTTGCGGCCGTTGACGATGCGGGTGTAGTCCCGCCGCTTGTAGAACATGCCCATGTCCAGCCCCAGAACGGAGGCATAGAAGATGTTCCGGTCGATGGCGCCCTCATCAGGGGAAACGACCATCATGTGATCCTTGTCTATCTGCAGGGAAGGATCATTTTTCAGCAGGGCCTTGAAAATCTGGTAGGAGGGCATCACGCTTTCAAAGCCGCCGTAGGGAATGGCGTTCTGCACCCGGGGGTCGTGGGCGTCGAAGGTGATGATGTTGCTCACGCCCATGCGCTCCAGATCCTGGAGCATCATGGCGCAGTCCAGGCTTTCCCGGGCGGAGCGCCGGTGCTGGCGTCCCTCGTACAGCATGGGCATGATGACGGTGATGCGCTTGGCCTTGCCGCCCAGGGCGGCGATGATGCGCTTAAGATCCATGAAATGCTCATCAGGGCTCATGGGAACCTCGCGGCCATACATATTGTAGGTGCAGTTGTAGGCGCCCACATCGCATAGGATGTAAATATCGTATCCGCGGACGGTTTCCTTGATCATTCCCTTGCCTTCGCCGTTGCCGAAGCGCGGGCAGGAAACCTTGATCAGGAAGTCCTCCCGCTCGGTGCCGGGGGTTGTGCGCATATCGCCGGGGAGGGTTTCCTCGGTATGGTCGCGCCACTTCAGCAGCCAGCGGTTGATCTTCTCACCCAGCTCCTCGGTGCCCCGCATGGCAATCAGCCCCAGGGGGCCGATAGGACAGGTCAGGAAAGAATCGTTGTTCCAAGTGCTCACAAAATCAGTCATTGCCCTGAACCTCATTTCGCTTGGATTTTTCCCAACTGGTATTATAGCGTATTTTTCACTGGATGAGAAGCACTTTTTTCGAAAAAAAGCGAAGGATTCTTCTTCCTGTCGAAAACATGAAAGAAAGCAACCGTTTTACTCAATGGCGTCACCCTCCCGGTGGACAATCACAGCGTCCGGGTCGAATTTCCGGCCCATTTGATGGGCGGCCTTGCGGTTTTCCACGGTGTCGAAGATGATGGAAAAGTCATAGTCCGGCGGGTACAGCTCCGCAGCGGGCACCAGCAGGGTTACCCGGCTGTGGCGGATGGTCAGCTTCTCACCCTGCACCTGAACCACCAGGTTGCCCATGTCGTCTGCCGGGCGGTACACAATGCCCTGCAGGCCTTCCGGGCTGATGCGCACGCTGTCCCCCATGGAAAAGGCGGGCATGGCGGAGGCGGCTTTCACGGGGCGGCGCTTCAGCCGGCTGTGGGGGATGGACGGGAGCACGGCAGGCCCGGCAGCATCACCGTAGGCGGCCTGCCGGGCGGCGGAAAGCAAGCCTTCCGGCAGGCCCAGGCGCCTGGCGATGTCCAGGGCACAGCTTTCGCCGGACTTGCCCATTTCCAGCCGGTACAGGGGCGCCAGGCTGGCCCGGTCGAAGGCCATGCGGGCCGCCATGATGCCCGGGGTGTTCTCCGCCCAGGTTTTCACCTGGGGGTAGTGGGTGGTAACCAGAAACAGGCATCCGCGGCGGCGCAGCTCCTCCAGTACGGCAATGGCAATACCCATGCCCTCTGCCGGATCGGTGCCGGAACCCAGCTCGTCCAGCAGCACCAGGCTGTCCCGGCTGGCCTGGGCCAGCATGGCGATCACGTTGGTCATGTGCCCGGAAAAAGTGGACAGGCTCTGGGTGATGGATTGGCTGTCCCCAATGTCGCACAGGAAGGCATCCCGCAGGGGGATAACGGCCTCATCACAGGGAACGTGCAGGCCACACTGGGCCATCAGGCACAAAAGGCCCACGGTTTTTACGCACACGGTTTTGCCGCCGGTGTTGGGCCCTGTGATGATGACGCCGCAGGTATCACCCTCCATGGAAAAGTCCAGGGGTACGGCCTTTTCCTTGTCCAGCAGGGGGTGACGGGCCCCGCGCAGCAGCATGCGCGGTTCCGCCGTTAGCGCGGCGGGATGGGCGTCCATCTGCTGGCTCAGCCTGGCCTTGGCGAAAAGCGCGTCCAGCTCGGTCATCACCCGCATGCCGCGGCGGATGGACTCCTCCGCCTCCGCCACACGGTCGCTGAGGGCGTAGAGGATGCGGCGCTCCTCCTGGTCAATTTGCAGCAGCACGGCTTCCAGCTCCTGGCGCAGGGGAACGATGCTGGCTGGCTCCATGAACACGGTGGTTCCCTTGGCGGATACATCCACCGCCGTGCCGCCAAAGGCGCTTTGGAATTTCTTCTGCACGGGCAGCACATAGCGGCCTGCCCGGGTGGTGATGTAGCTGTCCGCCAGGTATGGCTTGCGGGTCTGCAAAAGCCGGTTCAGCCTGTCCCGCATGCCGGTTTCAAGGGCTTCCTGCTGTCGGCGCAGGCTGCGCAGGGCGGTGCTGGCCTCGTCCAGCAGGCGATCTTCCCGGATGGCGCCCTCAATGTCCCGGCACAGGTCAGCCAGGTCGGGCAGCTCGGTGCGGTAGGCCGCAATGCCGGCACTTTGCGCCGATACACCGGAAAGATAGGCGACCATCCGCCGGCAGCTGACGGCAAAGCCTGCCACGCCCGTCAGCTGCTCCGGGGACAGCATGCCGCCCTGCACGGCCTCCTGCAGGGTGGATTCCAGGCCGTCCATCACCGCCAGGGGCGGGGAGCCTGCGGCGTCCAGCACCCGGCGGGCGGCGGAGGTAGCCTCCATGCGGGAAACGCAGGCCGCTTCCTCCAGGGATGGGACAAGGCCTGCCAGGGCATCCCGGGCAGGCTGGGAAACGGCCTGCTGCTGCAGTATGGCGATGATACGGGGAAACTCCAGGGTGATGTAGTTCGGATTCATTTTGCTCCACTCCTCAATCTGCAATACGGCATGAGGGAGCACAGGCATGGCGCCACGCAAAAAAAGCGCGGCCAGACAAGCCGCGCGGAGCATCCGCTGCGGAGGTGTGGCCATCGGTGCGGGACGCAAAAAGCGCATCAGCAAACAGGGCGGTCATGCCTGCCGCCTGTGAGCCACGCGCCCATGCCTTTACGCTACCGACAACATCCAAACCTCCGGAATATCTTAGGATATGCACAGTATAAGGCCGGGAAGCTGCCCTTGTCAAGCAGTACATGCAAAAAACTTGACGGTGGTGAAGGGCGCTAGTAGAATAAAATAGGAAAGCAAGGAGGAATGAACCATGAAGTACGTTCTTGTGATTGGCGATGGCATGAGCGATGACCCCATTGCGGAGCTGGGCGGGAAAACACCCCTGGAGTACCTCGACCTGCCCCATATGGGCGCCCTGGCAGGCACTGAGGTGGGCCTGTGCCAGACGGTGCCGGAAGGCGTGCCGGCCGGCAGCGATACCGCCATTCTGAATATCTTCGGCAACGATCCCCGCACTTGCTACACGGGCCGCAGCGTGCTGGAGGCCGCCGGGGTGGATGTAACCCTGCAGCCGGGGGAAGTGTCCATGCGGGTGAACCTGTGCGCGGTGGAGGAGCTGGACGGTCAGCTGATCATCCACAGCCACAACGGCGGCAATATTGAAGGGGACGAGGCGGAAACCCTCATGCGGGACCTGTTGGCAGACCCGGCCTTTCATCAGGCGGCGGAAAAGCTGCGCCTGACCATTCATGTAAGCCGCACGTTCCGGCATATTGGCGTGTTTGGCGGCGTGGCGGAGGATGCGGTGTTCCACACCACGGAGCCTCACAACGTGCTGGAACAACCCGTGCATTACCCCTCCGGCGCCTATGCGGAGGAAATCACCCGATTAATGAAGTTGAGCTATCAGGTGCTGAAGGATCATCCCGTCAACCAGGCCCGTGTGGCCCGGGGGCAGCTGCCTGCCAACATGATCTGGCCCTGGGGCGCTGGACGAGCCATGCAGCTGCCGAACTTTGCCGAAAAGTACGGCAAAACCGGCGTGGTGATCAGCGCCGTGCCGCTGGTGTGGGGCATTGCCACCCTGATGGGCCTGCCCCATCCCCATGTGGAGGGCGCCACCGGTGATCTGGACACCAATTATGCCGGCAAGGTGGCTGCCGCTGTGAAGGCCTTGCGGGATGGTGCGGACTTTGCTGCCATCCACGTGGAAGCCCCGGACGAAATGACCCATGCCGGTGACCTGGAGAAGAAGCTGGAGGCCATCCGCCGGCTGGACAGCCAGGTGGTTGCGCCGCTTTTGAAACAGCTGCCGGCCCTGGGGGATTTCCGCATCCTGATGCTGTCCGACCACAAGACCCTCATGTCCACCCGTACCCATGACGGCAAGCCTGTGCCCTTTGCCATTTATGACAGCCGCCATCCTGGGCAGCCCAGCCGCCTGGATGAATCCACGGCAGCAGCCGCAGGCCTTTGGGTGCCGGAGGGACGGGACATCCTGGCCCGGCTGCTGGGCTAACTTTCGATGGATTCCAGCCACTGGGCCAGCTCTGCCTGGGTGTCAAAGCCTTTCCCCGGGCGCAGCTCCTCCTGGCAGGCATCGGGCAGGTCGCTGATGGGCAGGTCCAGGGCCTCCACCAGGGCCAGTGCATCGCCGTATTTGTTCTGGAAAACGCACAGCATGCCGGCATCGTCCGGCATCAGTACCATGTGCTGTGGGCAGTACATGGAAAGGCTCTGCTCCATGGCAACCTCCTGGGCGGAAAAGCTGGTGACCTGCCAGGCGTCGTAGGCGGCCTCCAGGTCGGCGCGGGTTTTCCCGGCCAGCTCCGGCGGCAGGGTCTGCCGGCGTGTCAGGTCGTGTCCGCATGGTGTGTAGGTCAGGTGCTGCACCAGGGTGCAGTCCTCCGCCAGCAGGACGGGGGATTCCCCGCCCACCTGCGCGGTGTCCGGTGCGGTGGCTGTCCGGGGCGTAAGGCCCACAATCAGCAGCACCGCCATGCCCAGCAGTGCTGCGGTGCCCCAAAGCAGCTGCCGCCTGTCCACCAGGGCCTTCACCTGGGGCTTGTCCGGCTGCTTATCCCATTGTCGCATATACATCGCTCCTTTTCGGGTATGATGGCTTAGCCTGCCTGAAACAGGAGCGGATTATTCTGTTGAAAGGAAATGGCTGATGATACGGGCTGTTTTGTTTGACCTGGACGGTACCCTGACCAACACCCTGGAGGACATTGCCTTTGCCATGAACCGCGCCCTGCGCCTGCACCACCTGCCGGAGCACCCGGTGGATGCCTACCGCTACATGGTGGGCAATGGTGCAAAGGTGCTGGCCCGGCGGGCAGCGGGACAGCGTGCCGACCTGGCGGAGCAGGTGCAGCGGGACTATCAGGCGTATTATGAAAGGCACAACCTGGTGCGCACCAAACCCTATGACGGCATTCCGGCGCTGCTGGAAGGCCTGCAGAGCAGAGGGATGAAGCTGTGCGTATTTTCCAACAAGCCCCATGCGGATACCCGCCGGGTGGTGGCGCATTTCTTCCCGGAGGAGGATTTCGCCGCGGTTCGCGGACAGGTGGAAGGCGTGCCCGTGAAGCCAGACCCTGCCGGCGCGCTGCTGGTGGCGAAGGAGCTGGACATTCCGCCGGAGGATTTCCTGTACCTTGGCGATACGGATGTGGACATGCTCTGCGCCCGGCAGGCCGGCATGCACCCCATTGGCGCAGCCTGGGGCTTCCGGGGTGCGGGGGAGCTGCGCCAAGCCGGTGCGGAAAGAATATTGCAAAAACCTGAAGAATTATTGTAACACTTCTGTAATAATACTTTACAAAAATATTATATTCTGCTATACTGACCGGGAATGAACGGATTCACGGGAGGTATCAGCATGGACAAGCGAAGCATTCGGCGGGGGATCATCCTGGCGCTGGCGCTGGCGATGGTGGCTTCATCGGCTTTTGCTGCGAATTATAAAACCCTGCGCTACCGTGATCAGGGCACTGAGGTGCAGCAGATGCAGCAGGCTTTGACGGCGCTGGGGTATTCCACCGGCGGCACGGAGGGCAAGTTTGGCCCGGCGACGGAGAAGGCTGTGCGCCGCTTTCAGCAGGACAATGGCCTGACGGTGGACGGCGTGGCAGGCAATGCCACCCTGTCGCTTCTGTATGGCAAATCCACAGGCGGCAGCGCGGCTGCGCCCACGGAAAAGCCCGGTAGCACGGGCACGGCCAAGGGGTACTTCGGCGGCAATTATGCCACGCTGAAATACGGCGCCCGGGGCGACCGGGTGAAGCTGCTCCAGCAGGCGCTGAAGGATCTGAGCTTTCTTTCCGGCAAAGCGGATGGCAAGTTTGGCACAGCCACCCAGCTGGCGGTGACCAGCTTCCAGCAGGCCAATGGCCTGGATGCCGATGGCAAGGCCGGCCCCAAAACCCTCCGGCGTTTGGAAAACCTGCTGGAAGGTGACACCGGCGGCACCGCGCCCACCGGCGCGCCCACCGCAACTCCTGCGCCTACCCAGGCCGCAGGCGGCGGCTATGCCGTGCCCACCCGCACATTGCGCCGGGGTTATCAGGGGGAGGACGTGAAAAGCGTGCAGTCCCGCCTGAAGGAGCTGGGCTACTACGCCGGCAGCGTGGATGGCAAGTATGGCACAGGCTCCATGGCTGCGGTGCAGCTGTTTCAGGCGGCCCATGGGCTGAAGGTGGACGGCCTGGCTGGTTCCGGCACCTATCGGGTGCTGTTCTCCGAAAATGCCAAGCCCACCACCGGCACCACCGCTGTGCCAGCCGCTACCGCAACGCCCACGCCTACGCCCACACCAACACCCACACCGGCAGCCAATCAGCCCACCCGCACCCTGCGCCAGAACGACACCGGGGACGATGTGGCCCTGCTGCAATCCCGGCTGAAGGCCCTGGGGTATTACACCGGCCTGGCGGATGGCAGCTTTGGCAGCGGCACGGCGGCGGCGGTGCAGGCCTTCCAGGCCCAGCATGGTCTGGATGCCGATGGCGTGGCAGGCAGCAAGACCTATGCCATTCTGTTCAGCTCCAAGGCCCAAACGGCTATCAAGAACAATCCTGCCACCGCAGCACCGGTGCAGCCCACCGCCACGGCGCCCGCCGCCGGCTGGACAACCCTGAAGCGGGACAGCACCGGCCAGCAGGTGAAGCAGCTGCAGGAGGCACTGGCCCAGCTGGGCTACCCC
>CAYMOM010000014.1:0-27338 GCA_964391995.1 uncultured Faecalibacterium sp. | reverse complement strand
CACCGGCCAGCAGGTGAAGCAGCTGCAGGAGGCACTGGCCCAGCTGGGCTACCCCATTGGTGTTTCCAGCGAGGAAGGCTATAAGTTCAACTATTCCACCGTTTGGGCGGTGGAGTGCTTCCAGCGGCGCAACGGCCTGAAGGCCGACGGCGTGGCAGGCCCGACTACCCTGGAGAAACTCTACAGCGGTCAGGCGGTGGGCGCCAACACGGCGCTCTCCTCCAATGTCGCCAAGGGTGTGGCGCCCGGCGGCGCCGACCTGGAGCTGATGCAGTGGTATGCGGACATCAAAGCCTATTTGAAGCGGAACCCCAAGTTTACCGTATACGAGCCGGTATCCGGCAAGCAGTGGAACATGAAGCTGTATTCCGCCGGCCATCATGCGGACTCCGATCCCCTGACGGCTGCGGACACGGCTATTATGTACGAGGTGTGGGGCAACGAGTGGAAATGGGATGAAAAGCCCGTGTATGTCCGCCTGGCCAACGGCACCTGGGTTATTGCCTCCATGCATAGTATGCCTCACCTGTCCGGGGGCATCAAGGACAACAATTACGATGGTCACACCTGCGTGCATTTCCCCCGGCTGATGACCGAGGTGCAGCAGAACGACCCCCAAAACGCCGCGCGGCACAACCGGGATATCCGCATCCACTGGCTGAAGCTGACCGGCGAGGAAATTCCCTGGTAAAGTGCAAGCGCCTGCCGCAGCTGATGCCGGCAGGCGCATTTTGATTACAGCATATGTTTCCCCATGCCGCAGCTTTCACGGACGATCAGGGAGCACTCCCTGATCTGGCTGAAGGAATACACATTTCCGCCGCTGATGGCGTTGATCAGCTCGGACACGGCGTTCTTTCCATGGTCGGTGGGGTGAATGTCCACCGTGGTCAGCGAAGGGTTCAGGTATGGGGTGAAGAACTGGTTGTCGCAGCCGATGATGGCCACATCTTCCGGGATGCGCAGGTTCAGCCGCTGCAATTCCCGCAGGGCGCCCAGGGCCACCAGATCGTTGATGGCAATGAGGGCCGTGGGGCGCTTGCCCTCCGGCAGGCTGGCGAACAGCTTGGCCACACACATTTCTCCATCCCGCGGGGTGAAGCCGCTTTCGGCGCCGCAGCGGATGGTTTCCAGGCCCAGGCGCTCCATTTCGGCATAGAAGGCCTTTTCCCGTATGGTGGCGGAACGGCTGTTGTTGCCGCCGATGAGGGCAATCCGCGTGTGCCCCAGGGAGTGCAGATGGGCGATGCTCTTGCGCACGCCAACGGACAGGTCGGAGGTAATGTTGATGCAGTCCAGCCCGTCGATCTTCGGGCCAATAATGGCCAGCGGCATGATCTGGCGCAGCCGTTCCAGCAGGCTGAACAGCTCGCTGTCCGTGCCGTTTTCCACCATGGAGCCTACCAGAATGGCGCCGGCGGGACGATGCTCGATGATTTCGTTAATCAGCGCCGGGCTGACGGGCTCGTTCAGGGCGTGGCAGTACAGCTGAAGGGCATAGCCGTTGCGGCGGGCGGCTTCTTCCGCACCGGCGGCCAGGCTGGCGTAGTAGGGGTTGGTCAGCTCGGACACCACCAGCGCCAGGGTGCGGGCGTTGCTGCGCTCCTGCTTGCGGTGGGGTTCCGGCGGCTTGTAGCCCAGCTGGGCAATGGCGGCATTCACCTTTTCCCGGGCACTGCGGCTGGCGCTGCCCCCGGATACCACCCGGGACACCGTGGCAATGGACACCCCTGCCTTCTCCGCCACATCGTAAATGGTTGGCTGCTTTCCGTTCATGCAGGTCACTTCCTTTGGTGCTGATTATAGCAGTTTTTTCTTGAAATTACAAGAAAGAATGTAAGAAACGTGTAAGCACACGGAATTACAGTTTTCATGAAAGAAAACAGGTGTTTCTTACATGAAAATTTTGAGTTGTTTCCAAAAAACTATTGACAGCCATTGGATGCGGATGTAAAATAATTGCGTAATCAGACCGGAAAACGCAAGTGGCAGCGGAAATGCACTTGAAAGAAAGTGTAAGCAAGTGTATGTATCAAACGGGAGTGCCCGTTTAGATAAACAAAGCAAGGAGGAACCTATCATGAAGAAATTGCTTTCCCTGATTCTGGCGGCGATGATGCTCGCTTCCATGGCCAGCTTTGCCATGGCGGACGAGAAGCAGGTGCTGACCGTGGTAACCTGGGACGCCAACACCACCCCTTACCTGGTGGCTCAGGAGGCTGCCTTCGAGGCTGCTTACCCCAATGTTGACCTGCAGTACATCGATGTTGCTTCTCAGGACTACGCCATCAAGGCCGGCTCCATGCTCAGCGGCAACGATACCTCCGATGTGTTCATGGTGAAGGAAGTTTCCGACATTGTGAACTGGCACGCCCAGGGCTTTGCCGAGCCCCTGACCCCCTACATGGAGAAGGACGGCTACGATGTGTCCGGCTTCGTGGGTATGGAAGCCAACTACGCCTTTGATGGCGCGCAGTATGCTCTGCCTTTCCGCAGCGACTTCTGGGTGCTGTTCTACAACAAGGATCTGTTCGATGCTGCCGGCGTGGCCTATCCCACCAACGACATGACCTGGGACATCTATGCTGAACTGGCTAAGACCATGACCAAGGACGGCGTGTATGGCACCCATTACCACACCTGGCTGTCTGCCGTGGCCAACTGGGCCGTGTGCGACGGCGTGAACACCCTGGCTGATGGACAGTATGACGACCTGAAGTACTTCTACGAGCTGTATCAGGGCCTGGAAGACGCCGGCGCCTGCCGCGCTTACAGCGAGCTGAAGTCCTCCGGCTTGCACTACTCCGCCGCCTTCGCCAATGGCGATGTGGCCATGATGCCCATGGGCTACTGGTATGTGTCCACCCTGATTGGCTACAACAAGGAAGGCACTTGCAACTTCAACTGGGGCATCACCGCTGTTCCCCATGCTGAGGGCGTGTCTGCCGGCTCCTCCTTCGGCAACCTGACCGGCGTGATGATGAACGCCAAGTCTGCCAACAAGGATCTGGCCTGGACCTACATCTCCTGGCTGTGCGGCACCGAAGGCTCCAAGGCCACCGCTTCCACCGGCTCCCGTCCCGCTTGGGTTTCCGAGGAAGTTGCCAACGCCATGGCTGCCGTGGATGGCTTCCCCACCGACGATGGCTCCAAGGCTGCGCTGCTGCCCTCCTATGTGGCGGTGGAATGGCCCGTGGTTGACAAGCTGTCCGAGATCAAGCCCATTGTGGAAGAGGAGCACACCCTCATCATGACCCGCGAGCTGTCCATCGAGGAAGGCATCGAGGAAATGAACGAGCGCGCCTCTGAGCTGTTCGAGTAAGCGAGATACCTCTCCAATTGTGAATCCATAGCAACGGGCGGGAATGCGGTGCTTCGGCTCCCGCAGTTCCCGCCCGGTTTTTTATGGGTGAAGGCGTATGCCAGGCCACGAAAGGCGCTGCCTGGCACGCGCCCTCACCGGCGAAAGAAAATACCCGAAGGGAGTGCATCATCATGGCACAGGCGGCCGTTACCAAGCGCAGGCGCCGTATGTCCAAGCTGGAAAGGAAAAACACCCTGGTGGCGTATACCTTCCTGGCGCCCAATTTCCTAGGCTTTGCCATCTTCACCCTGGTTCCGGTGGTTTGCTCCATTCTGCTCTCCTTTGTGGAGTGGAATGGCGGCGCCTTTTCCATGATCAAGTGGGTGGGCCTGGACAATTACGCCAGCATCTTCAAGGTTGAAAAGGTGCTCAGCAAGATTTCCGAGGGCGACCTGCTGTATTTCTTCAACCGGGTGGATCTGGGCATTGCCCTGAAGAACACGGTGTTCTTTACCCTGGTCACCGTGCCGCTGACGCTGGTGTGCGCCATTGCCCTGGCCATTGCCCTGAACAAGGCCGTGAAGGGCGCCGTGGCCTTCCGCACGATTTTCTTCTTCCCCTATGTGGCCTCCATGGTGGCTATCTGCGTGTGCTGGAACTTCATGCTGATGAAGGACGGCCCCATTAACCAGCTGATCATGGCCCTGGGCATTAACTTCAACAAATCCTGGACGGCGGACAGCACCATGGCCATGTGGGCCATTATCCTGGTCAGCGTGTGGCGCTCCATGGGCTATTACATGATCATCTACCTGGCTGCCCTGCAGGGTGTGCCCCGGGAGCTGTATGAGGCTGCCACTGTGGACGGCGCCAGCAAGTGGCAGCAGTTCCGCAATGTGACCCTGCCCCAGCTGCGGCCCACCACCTTTTTCTCCTCCATCATGCTCATCATTTCCTGCTTCAAGATTTATGACGTGGTGGCCATCATGACCGAGGGCGGCCCCGGGCGCAGCACCAAAATGCTGGTGACCTACATTTACGATGAGGCTTTCTCCAAGATCAGGTACGGCTATGCCAGCGCCATTTCCATGGTGCTGCTGGTGATTGTGCTGATCATCACCATCATCCAGTTCTCCAACGAGAAGAAATTCTCCAGCGACTAAGAAAGGAGGCAGGCCATTATGACTCAGACTGCTGCAACCAGCCGCCAGCACCAGATCCGCAAGGATAACCCCGTGCTGCGCATCATTGGCAAAACCATTCTGTATGTGGTGCTTATCAGTGTGGCGCTTTTCACCCTGCTGCCCTTCATCTGGATGGTTTCCTCCTCCCTGAAACTGGACAGAGAGGTGTTCATCTACCCCATCCAGTGGATTCCCCAAACCTTCCACTGGGAAAACTATGCCCTCATCTGGCAGAAGGTTCCCATGCTGACCTACTTCAAGAACACGGCCTTCATTGCCCTGGTGGTCACCTTCCTGCAAACGCTGACCTCCTCCTTTGCGGCCTATGCCTTTGCCAAGCTGCGCTTCAAGGGCCGTGATGTACTGTTCATGGCCTACATTGCCACCATCGCCGTGCCGTGGCAGGCGTATATGTTGCCCCAGTTCATCATGATGCGCTCCATGGGCCTGTATGATACCCTGTGGGCCATGGTGGTGCTGCAGGCCTTCAGCGCCTTTGGCGTGTTCCTCATGCGCCAGTTCTACCAGTCCATTCCCACCGACCTGTGCGAGGCGGCCCGCATTGACGGCCTGAGCGAATACGGCATCTGGGCACGCATCATGCTCCCCCTGTCCAAGGCTGCCATCGCCACCCTGGTGATTTTCACCTTCGTTGGCACCTGGAACGACTACATGGGCCCCATGATCTACCTGACCCGTGACGTGAACAAAACCATTCAGGTAGGCCTGCGCCGGTTCATTCAGGAAAACTCCAGCGACTATCACCTGATTATGGCGGCGTCCGTATGCTCGCTGCTGCCGGTGTCCATTGTGTTCCTGTGCCTGCAGAAGTACTTCATCGAGGGCATTGCCACCTCCGGCCTGAAGGGATAAAGGAAGGATATTATGAAGGAAATTCGCACCCGCCAGGATATGATTGATGCTGCGGTGGAGCTGATAACCCCTCTGACCCGCAGCCTGACACCCGGCAAGTCCCGGCTGCTGCTGGGGAACTCCGGCGCCTGCTATGATGAAGGTGTGGCCGGCATGGAAGGCTTTTCCCGGGTGCTGTGGGCGCTGGTTCCCATGCTGGCAGGCAAGGTTCCCCAGGCGGAACCCCTGTGGCAGCTGTGGAAGGAAGGCATCATCCACGGGACTGACCCGGAGCATGAAGAATACTGGGGGGACATTGGCCCCTTTGACCAGCGCATGGTGGAAATGGCGGTTATGGGCATGGCGCTGTGCCTGATTCCGGAGCGCTTCTATGGTGAACTGACACCTGCCCAGCAGGAGAACCTGTTCCGCTGGCTGGATCAGATCAACCATTACGAAATGCCCAGGAACAACTGGCAGTTCTTCCGCATCCTGGTGAATATCGGCTTCCTGAATGTGGGCCGCCCGGTGAACGAAAGCCGCCTGCAAAGCGACCTGGACGACATGGAAGGTCACTATGTGGCGGACGGCTGGTACTTTGACAAGGCAACCCAAAGGGATTATTATACCCTGTGGGCTTTCCACTACTATGGCCTGGTGTACGCCCGGGTGATGGAAAACCGCGACCCGGAGCGGGCTGCCCGCTTCCGTGAGCGCGCCAGGCTGATGCTCCTCCGGTTCGCCTGCTGGTTCGACAGGGAAGGCCGCGGCCTGCCTTATGGCAGAAGCCTGACCTACCGCTTTGCCCAAGGCAGCTTCTTCAGCGCCTGCGCCCTGGCCGGCGTTACGGCGGAAGGCATTGACTGGGGCGAGCTGAAGGGCCTTTTGCTGCGGAACCTGCGCTTCTGGCTCCAGCAGCCCATTTTCGACCGGGATGGTGTGCTGACCATCGGCTACGGCTACCCCAACCTGGTGATTTCCGAAGGCTACAACGCCCCAGGCTCACCCTACTGGGCCATGAAGGTCTTTGCCGTGCTGGCCCTGCCGGAGGAGCATCCCTTCTGGCAGGCGGAGGAAAAGCCCTATGCGCCGCCTGCCATGCTGTGCGACGAGCATGTGCGCCTGCTTCTGACCCGGGACGAGGGCAACCGGCAGGTGGTGGCCTACACCGCCGGCAACCATGCCTACGAGCACATGCACGAGGACGAGAAATACGAAAAGTTTGCCTATTCCACCCAGTTTGCCTTCTCCGTGGTGAAGGAGGCCGGCACCCTGAACAAGGGCGCTTTCGATTCCATGCTGGCGGTGAAGGGCGACAAGGACCTGTGGCACGCCCGCAGCGGCTGCGACAGCTTCTCCCTGACGGAGAAGGAAGTGGCCTTCACCTGGCGGCCAGTGGATGGCGTGCGCATTGAAAGCCGCATCATCCCCTGGGGCATGTGGCATGTGCGCAAGCATGTGGTTTTTGCCGAGCATCCGCTTTCAGCGGCGGAGGGCGCCTTTGCCATCCCCCGGGACTGGGCAGGCCGGCGCCTGTGCGACAGGGTGACCACCGCCGTCTGTGCGGATGAGCGCTGCGCCATTGCCCACGGGGAGAAGGGAACCTCTGCCATTTTCGCCTTGCAGGGATATGAAAAGGGTGAAATGATTTTCCCCGAGGCTAACACCAATATGATGTACCCCCGCACGGTGCTGCCCACCCTCCGCGCCAGCCTGCCGGCGGGGGAAACCACCCTGATCTGCGCCGTGTTTACCGATGCGGGCGACGCCTGCCCGACGCTTATTCCGAAAGAGGTGCTGGAGATTGCACAATCATGCTGACCAGGTGATGGAGAGAATTGCCGACAAGTTCCGCCGCACGGCGCCCATGGCTGCCCGGATGGGTATCCTGCCCTATAAAAGCGAAAACGGGCGGTGGATTGCCTCTCCCTATGACGGGAACTCCTGGTGGACTGGCGGCTTCTGGCCGGGGATGATGTGGCAGCTGTTTGCCGCCACCGGGGACGAGCTTTTCCGCACCGAGGCCCGCCGGGCCCAGGAACTGCTGACGGCGGAAATGCGCACCTTCCGCCTGCTGAATCACGATGTGGGCTTTATGTACCTACTTTCCTGCGGGGCGGATTACAAGCTCTGCGGCGGCGGGCAGGCCCGGGTGGATACCCTCCACGCCGCCAGTCTGCTGATGGGCCGCTTTAACCCCATGGGCTTCATCCGCGCCTGGAACGAGGAGGACAGAGCCGGGTATGCCATCATCGACTGTATGATGAACCTGAGCCTTTTGTTCTGGGCCAGCCGGCAGACCGGCGACCCCCGCTTTGCCCATGTGGCGAAGATCCATGCGGACATGACCCTGCGGGAATTCCTGCGGGCAGATGGTTCCCTCAGCCACATTATCGAGTTGGATCCCGCCACCGGCAAGCGTGTGCAGGAGCACCCGGGCCAAGGCTATGCCCTGGGCAGCAGCTGGAGCCGTGGACAGGCCTGGGGCCTGTATGGCTTCACCCTGGCGTATCTGAACACCGGCGAAGAATGCTATCTGGATGCCGCCCGGCGCATTGCGGCTTACTTTGCGGCCCACATCCGCCCCGATGGCCTGACGGACTGCGATTTCTGCCAGCCGCCGGAGCGGGAGCGCCTGGACAACATTGCCGGCGCCTGCGCCGCCTGCGGACTGCTGGAGCTGCACAAGCTCACCGGCGAGGAGCAGTGGCAGGCCGCTGCCGAAAAGCTGGTGGACGGCCTGCTGGATCACTGTGTGGACTGGTCGGACGCCTGCTGCGGCCTGCTGACCCGCTGCACCGCCAGCTACCATGACGACAGCGCCGGCGTGCACACCAACATCACCTATGGTGATTACTTCCTGGTGGAGGCCATTGCCAAGCTCTGCGGCAGCGACCCCATGCTGTGGATGTAAGGAGACGCGCATGATTACCATCATTGCCAGAAACCGGGCAGGGGAGATCCTGGCCCGAGCCTCCCATGCCCAGGAGGCGCTGCTGCGGCTGGACCGCACCTATGAGGATGGGGACTGCATTGAAATCATCAGCCACACACCTCACCTGCGGGTGCAGATGGATGCCACCATCCTGCCCGGGGAGGTTTACCTGCCCGCAGGCCGCATGACTTGGCTGGTGCCCCAGGGCGAGCACCGGCTGGCCTATTGCCCGGTGGCCTTTCAGGGCCCGCGCCATGCCATTTCCGCCCGGGCCATGACCCAGGCTGAGCTGCGCACCCGCCGGAACCTGGCCTGCAACCCTGCCGACCTGCGGGGCGAAACGGATTTCTTTCCCCACTGCACCGCCAATGTGGAAACCCGGAACGAGGCCTGCTTCTGCGCCCGGAACGTGATTGACGGCATGCGTCACAGCGATTACCACGGGGAGTGGCCCTTCCAGAGCTGGGGGATCGGCGCCCGGGAGGACGCCTGGTGCCTGCTGGACTTCGGCCGCCCTGTTCAGGTGGACGAAATGGCGCTGACCCTCCGGGCGGACTTCCCCCACGATGCCTATTGGGTTTCGGGCCATGCGGTGCTTTCCGATGGGGCGGAGATTGCCTTTCCCCTGGAAAAAACCGGCGACAGGCAGTTCATTCCCCTGGGAAACCACACCGTGCGCTGGATGCGCCTGGAGCGCATGCAGAAAAGCAATGACCCCTCTGCCTTCCCTGCGCTGATTGAGTGGGAGGTCTTTGGCTGCGAAAACCATGAGTGAAACAAACGCGGCGCGCTGAAATGATTCGGCGCGCCGCGCAGGGTGTCGAAAAAGTGGCAAAGCCACTTTTTCGAGGATTTGCGCTTCGTCACTGTCAGGCCTGCAAGCAGGCCTGACGGCCGTTCCTCCGCGTAAGGAAAGTTTCCGGCAAAGCCGGAAACGCCCCGCCCGCGCGGCAAAGCCCCGCGATACGAATAAAGTCAGAGGGCCTGCGGGCCCTCCGACACCTCCTGGAGGCTTTTTGACGGGCTAAGCGGCGCGCTGAAATGATTCGGCGCGCCGCGTTTTGTGTGCGGCATTACAAGCTTTTCAGAAAGTCCTCATAGGTGCAGGCGGCGGCATCCTCCGCCGTCAGGTCATGGGCGAAGGGTGCACGGCCCGGCACAGGGGGATATTCCCCATAAAAGCCCAGCTGGTGAAAGGGCGGCTTGTCCCAGTCGTGCCAGCCTTCCGGGCGGATGTGCGCACCCACGGTGCAGTCAATCAGCAGGGTTTTGGCCCAGTCCCGCCAGGGCCGGCCCAGATAGCAGCTGGCAGGCGGCAGACCAGGCCCCAGAAAGCGGCAGCGGTGGAACACATAGCCGTACTTCTGTCCCTCCGGGGTGGAGGCTGCGGTGGCATAGCCGGGCGCAACGGACACAATATCGCAATCCTCAAACCAGGCTGCGGCGCCGCCGAAGATGAAATCCACATCCCCTTCAATGCGGCACCGGCGGTAGGTGTGGCGCTGGGGTGTCCGGGGCGCAAACTGCTTGGGGCCGATGAACCCGTTTTTCTGCAGCTCCCTGGGCGGCAGCGGAGCGGTGAACAGCGTATCCTGGCAAGAGCGCAGGGTGCAATCCTCACAGGTGAAAAAATCACCATCCGCATACAGGGCGATGGCCTGGCCCACCTGCTCCCGGGGCGCAGCGGCATTGACAATGGTCAGCCCGCGGAGGGTCACATGGGGTGCATCCACCAGCAGCGTGGCCGTGCGGAAGGTGCCCCGGTTCATGCCATCGGGCATGGGTTGCTTGGCGCCATCGTCCCAGAGAATGGTGGCGTTTTTGCCTTCGATGGTGGTGTTGGGCCGCTGAAGCACCACCTTTTCCCGGTAGATGCCGGGCAAAAGGCGCAGGGTCACGGGTGCATCGTCCCGGGGCAGGGCGACAATGGCCCGGGAAAGCGCGCCTTCGCCCGGTGCGGCAGTGAACTCACGCATGGTGCTCCGCCTCTCTGCCCTGGGCCATGGCGGCCCGCTCGGCGCTTAATTCCCGGTGGAGCTGTACCGGTGTCCAGTGCACGTTGGTGGGCGTGAGCACAGCCTTCAGCCCCATGGGTAGGCGGGCCTGCTTCAGTGCCGCCAGCAGCCTGTTGGCCAGGGACTGGGTGAAGTTGACCATCACCAGCATTTCTTCGGCAAAGGTCTCCTCCGGGGCAGGACCGCTGCTGCGGGGCGCCAGGCCACCCAGGACGCCCATGGGCTGGCCCCAGTCGGCCTTCTCTACAGGCTTCACCTGTACGCGCAGCCGCATGCAGACAAAGCGCAGCCTGGCCAGCTTTTCTTCGGAAAGGTTGAACACAAGAATCATCGGCGACATGGGGAAACCTCCTGCCTGAATGATTTGGCTTTCCCCCATAGTATAGCACAACCCGGGGGAACTTCAAGCACCCGGCACCCGTCCCGGGCCGAATTTGCCCAAAACCTTGACGGACAAGGGTTCCAATGGTATAATAAAGTGTTTCTGTTTGAATTTCCTTTGTATATACAGGAGGTATCATCATGTCCGGTCATTCCAAGTGGCACAACATCCAGGCGAAGAAGGGCAAGGCGGACGCCAAGCGCGGCGCGATTTTCACCAAGATTGGCCGCGAAATTGCCATTGCTGTCCGCGATGGCGGCGCTAACCCCGAGTCCAACGGCAAGCTGCGGGACATCATTGCCAAGGCCAAGGCCAACAACATGCCCAACGACAACATTCAGCGCTCCATCAAGAAGGCCTCCGGCGAGCTGGGCGATGTGGTGTACGAGCAGATTACCTACGAAGGCTATGCACCCGGCGGCGTGGCGGTGATTGTGGATACCATTACCGACAACCGCAACCGCACCGTGTCCGATGTGCGCCACTGCTTTGCCAAGAATGGCGGCAACCTGGGCAACGCCGGCTCCGTGTCCTTTATGTTCGATGAAAAGGGCGTGCTGGTGGTGGAGCGCACCCCCGGCAGCGATGAGGACGAGATGATGATGCTGGCCCTGGACGCCGGCGCCGAGGACATGAAGGCCGAGGAGGACGTGTACGAAATCTACACCGCACCCTCTGATTTCTCCGCCGTGCGCGAGGCCCTGGAGCAGCAGGGCCTGACCTTCCTGACCGCTGAGGTGGACAAGCTGCCCCAGAACACCGTTTCCATCGACGATCCCGATACCCTCAAAAGCATCCAGAAGCTGCTGGACATGCTGGAGGATAATGACGACGTACAGAACGTGTATCACAATGCCGAGCTGCCCGAGGAGGAGGAAGAGGAGTAATCCCTCCGCCTGCCTGTTACGGCCTGCATCTTTGCGGATGCAGGCCTTTTGTATTGACTTTCCCCGCCGCTCGTGCTACTGTTTTGGTGCAGAGAATGACAATTTTTCTTTCTGATACAGAGGAGGTTCCACCATGAACGAAACCCGCCTTGTTTCCATCGGCAGGCTGACCATGGGCGGACGCAACCCGGTGTGGGTGCAGTCCATGACCAACACCGATACCAGGGATGTGGAAAGCACCCTGAAGCAGATTAACGCCCTGGCCCAGGCCGGATGCGACATTGTGCGCATTTCTGTGTATGACGAGGCCTGCGCCCGTGCTGTGCGCCAGCTGGTGGATCGCTCCCCGGTGCCGCTGGTGGCGGATATTCACTTTGACCATCGCCTGGCGGTGATGGCGGCGGAAAACGGCATCAGCAAGCTGCGGATCAACCCCGGCAACATTGGCGGTGAAGGCAATGTGAAGGTGCTGGCGGCCTGTGCCAAAATGCACCGGATTCCCATCCGCATCGGTGTCAACTCCGGCTCCATTGAGAAGGACATCCTTGCCAGGTATGGCGGGCCCTGCGCAGAAGGCATGGTGGAATCCGCCCTGCAGCACGCCCGGATGCTGGAAAAGGAAGGCTTTGAGGACATTGTGCTTTCCATGAAGGCCAGCGATGTGAAGCTCACCGTGGAGGCCTATGAGCTGGCTGCCCAGAAGTGCGATTATCCCCTGCATGTGGGCGTTACCGAGGCGGGCCTGCCCGGCCAGGGAACCATCAAGAGCGCCATTGGCATTGGCAGCCTGCTGCTGAAGGGCATTGGCAACACCATCCGGGTGAGCCTGACCGGCGACCCCCTGCCCGAGGCGAAGGCCGCCTGGGACATCCTGCGGGCGCTGAACATGCGCACCCAGGGCGTGCAGCTGATTTCCTGCCCCACCTGCGGGCGCACCTGCATTGACGTGGCAGGCATTGCCGCCCGGGTGGAAAAGGAACTGGCGGATATCCGCGTGCCCCTGAAGGTGGCTGTGATGGGCTGCGTGGTCAACGGCCCCGGCGAGGCCCGGGAAGCCGATGTGGGCATTGCCGGCGGGAAAACCGGCGGCGCACTGTTTGTGAAGGGACAAACCGCCATGCGGGTGGATGGCGACCTGGCGGAGGCGCTGATCCGCGCCGCCCGCCGCATTGCGGAGGCAAAGTGATATGAGCTACGAAGATCTGCTGGGACAGATCTGTCAGGAACTGCCCCATTTGAAAGGCCGGCTGCGCTCACCGCAAGTTGTGTATGTGAAATCCCAGGGCAAGGTGTACATCTCCTTTGAAAGCACGATCCTGGTGGAGGAGGATACCTTTTTGCACCTGGAGAAGATCCTCCGGCGCATTTTCCCGCAAAAGCCTTTGGCGCTGCGGGTGGTCAGCCCTGGGCTGAAGGAGGACTTCCTGCAGAACATCGGCAATTACAAGCAGGTGCTGACGGACTTCCTCAAGCGCAACTACCCGGCCTCCGTCAGCTGGATGGATCAGATTGACTGGCGCTGCCAGGGAGAGCGGATCACCCTGACCTTCCCCGATGCTTTCTCCCTGGAATACATGGGCAGGCAGAACGTTGCCGCCCGGCTGGCCCAGGCGGTGATGGACATTTTCTCCGCCCGGGTGAAGGTGGAACTGACCCTGGCAGGCGACCAGGAGGCCCGGCTGGCTGCCCTGCGGGCGGAGCGGGAAAAGGAACAGGGCCAGGCCATCTCCGCCAAAGAACTGGCGGAACGCTATGGTCAGGAAACCAAGGAGAAGAAACCCCGCAAGCCCGCTGCACCCCGGGAGAAAAAGCCCGAGAATGCACCCGTCCGCCGCAAGGACGATACCCTGCCCCAGATGACCAATACCGCCCTGGGCAAGCCCATTCTGGGCCGTGGCATTGCGGACAGGCCCATCGAGATGAAGGAGCTTGCCAGCGACAGCGGCCTGGTGGTGGTGCAGGGGGATATTTTCAAGCTGGAAACCAAGGAGCTGAAGGGCGGCGAGCTGCTGCTGGTCACCTTCGCCATCACGGATTACACCTCCTCCATCCTGTGCAAGGTGTTTATGCGCTTCCGCAACCAGCGCTTTGCCAAAAAGCAGCAGGACGATGCCGCGCCGCCGCCCATTACCGAGGAGGAGCGCAAGGCGGTGATGGACAAGGTGGAGCAGATTAAAATGGGCATGAACGTGAAGGTTCGCGGCGAATGCCTTTACGACAGCTTTGCCAAGGAGCTTTCCATTTCCGTCCGGGACATGGTGCCCATGGAGCGCATTGAGCGGGAGGATACCGCCCAGGAAAAGCGCATTGAGCTGCACATGCACACCAATATGTCCACCATGGACGCTCTGACCCCCGCAGGCGATTTGATTAAGCGTGCCATCAAGTGGGGACATCCCGCCGTGGCCATTACGGATCACGGCGTGGTGCAGGCGTTTCCCGCGGCGTTCAATGCGGCGAGAAAACAGGATATCAAGCTGATACCCGGCTGCGAAGGGTACCTGATCAACGATGCGCTGGTGGTGCAGAACCCCACTGACCGGCCCCTGGATGAGCCGATTGTGGTGCTGGATTTTGAAACCACCGGCCTGAACACCCAGACCGACCGGGTGATTGAGATTGGCGCGGTGAAGCTGGTGGGCGGCACCATTGCGGATTCCATGTCCGTGCTGGTGAACCCCAAGCAGCCTTTGAAGCCGCGGATTACCGAAATCACCGGCATCAGCGACAACATGCTGGCGGATAAGCCAACCGCCGAAACCGCCATTCCTGCCCTGATGGATTTCATCGGGAACAGCCCCATTGCAGCCCACAACGCCAGCTTTGATGCTGGCGTGCTGAAGGCGGAGCTGCGCCGCCTGGGCCGCAGCTTTGATGCACCCGTGCTGGACACCCTGACCCTGGCACGGAAGCTCTACCCCGAAATGAAGAGCCACAAGCTGGGCAGCGTGTGCAAGCAGCTGGGCGTCAGCCTGAAAAACGCCCACCGGGCTGTGCACGATGCCACCGCCACGGCCCAGGTGCTGGCCCGCATGTACAAGGAGCTTCAGGAAAAGCACGGCATCACCACCCTTGCCGGGCTGAACACCCTGAAGGGCGGCGCCATTGGAGAAAGCTATCATGTGATCCTGCTGGTGAAAACCCAGGAGGGTCTGGTGAACCTGAACCGGCTGGTGTCCATCGGCCATCTGGATTACTTCCGCCGCCGGCCCCATATGCCCAAGAATGTGATTCAGCAGTACCGGGACGGGCTGATCATCGGCTCCGCCTGTGAGGCGGGAGAATTGTTCCAGGCCGTGCTCAAGGGCGAAAGCTGGGAAAAGCTGAAGGAAATCGCCAGCTGGTACGACTATCTGGAGATTCAGCCCGTTGGCAATAACGAGTTTATGCTCCGTAACGGCATGGTGAAGGACATTGAGGGCCTGCGGGACCTGAACCGCACCATTGTCAAACTGGGTGATGAACTGGGTATGCCCGTGGTAGCTACCGGGGATGTGCACTTCCTTGACCCCCACAATGCCATCAACCGGGCTATTATCCAGGCCGGCATGGGCTTTGACGACTGCGACCAGCAGGCGCCCCTGTACTTCAAAACCACCAATGAAATGCTGGAGGAGTTTGCCTACCTGGGCAAGGAAAAGGCCTACGAGGTGGTGATTGCCAACCCCCGCAAGATTGCCGACCAGGTGGAGAAGCTGCAGCTGTTCCCCAAGCATCCCAAGGGGGAGGACACTTTCCAGCCCCTGTGGGAGGATGCGGCGGACAATATTCAGAACATGACCTGGAGCACCGCCAGGGAAATGTATGGCGATGAGCTGCCGGACATTGTGGTTAAGCGCATTGAAAAGGAACTGAAGTCCATCATCGGCTACGGCTTTGCCACCCTGTACAACATTGCGCAGAAGCTGGTGAAAAAGTCCAACGATGATGGCTATCTGGTGGGTTCCCGCGGCTCCGTTGGCTCCAGCCTGGTGGCCCGCATGTGCGGCATTACCGAGGTGAACGCCCTGCCGCCCCACTACCGCTGCACCCATTGCCGCAAGGGTTTCTTTGACGTGGACAAATCCAAATACCAGGTGGGCGTTGACCTGCCGGACAGGGACTGCCCCCTTTGCGGCCAGCCCCTGACCAAGGACGGCTTCGACATTCCCTTCGAGGTGTTCCTTGGCTTTGAGGGCGACAAGGTGCCCGACATTGACCTGAACTTCTCCGGCGAATACCAGAACCGGGCTCACCACTATGTGGAGGAGCTTTTCGGTCACGACCATGTGTTCCGGGCCGGCACCATCAGCGGCCTGGCGGACAAGACCGCCTATGGCTATGTGTCGAAATACCTGGAGGAACGGGGCATTCAGGCGGGCAACACGGAAAAGGAACGCCTGATGGCCGGCTGCGTGGGCGTGAAGCGCACCACCGGCCAGCACCCGGGCGGCATGGTGGTTGTGCCCAAGGAGTATGAAATCTACCAGTTCACCGCCGTCAACCACCCGGCTGATGACCTGAACAGCGACTTTACCACCACCCACTTCGACTTCAACTCCATGCATGACATTCTGGTGAAGCTGGATTGCCTGGGCCATGATGACCCCACGGTCATCCACATGCTGCAGGAGCTGACGGGCATCTCCCCCACGGAAGTTCCCCTGGACGATCCCGCCGTCCGCAGCCTGTTCCAGTCCCCGGAGGCCCTGGGCGTAACCAAGGAGCAGATCGACTGCACCACCGGCACCTTTGGCATACCGGAGTTCGGCACGGGGTTTGTCCGTGGTATGCTGGACGATACACGCCCCACTACCATGGAGGAATTGATCCGCATTTCCGGCCTGTCCCACGGCACGGACGTGTGGCTGGGCAATGCACAGGACTTGATCCGTTCCGGCACCGCTGCCCTGCGGGAATGCGTGTGCTGCCGTGACGACATCATGAACTACCTGATTGACCGTGGTGTCCAGCCCAAGCTGGCCTTTACCACCATGGAAAGCGTCCGCAAGGGCAAGGGCCTGAAGCCGGAAATGGAGCAGGCCATGTATGACAACAATGTTCCCCAGTGGTTCATTGACTCCTGCAAGAAGATTAAATACATGTTCCCCAAGGGGCACGCTGTGGCCTATGTAACCAGCGCCCTGCGCATTGCCTGGTTCAAGGTGCACAAGCCCCAGGCCTACTACTGCGCCTATTTCACCGTCCGGGGCGATGGCTTTGATGCCTCCACCATGCTCTGCGACCCGGATACCCTGCGCCAGCGCATACGGGACATTAAGAACAACGACAAGGCTACCGCCAAGGACAAGGAGGCGCAAACATCCCTGGAACTGGTGCTGGAGATGAACATGCGAGGCATCAAGTTTCTGCCTGTTGACCTGTACAAGAGCCAGGTCAGCCGGTTTGTGATTGAGGATGGCAACCTGCGCTGCCCCTTCACCAGCCTGGGCGGTTTGGGCGAATCGGCAGCTGTGCCCATTGTGGCAGCCCGGGAGGAGCGTCCCTTCCTGTCGGTGGAAGACCTGCAGGAGCGGGGACATGTGTCCAACGCCGTGGTGGAGCTGCTCCGTGCCCAGGGTGCCCTGGAAGGCCTGAGCGCCACCAGCCAGGTATCGCTGTTTGAATTGTAAGCAGGCCCGGGCGGAGGCATAGCGCTGCCGGGAAACGCATAGGCTTTCTGCAAGGAGGGATGCCCCATGCAGAAAACCACAACCCCCGAAAAGCCCTTTGGCCTGACCATCGACCGCCGGGCAAAGGCCACCCTGTCCGGCGTGACGGACGTGGAGAGCTTTGACGAGCATGCTGTGATTCTCCACACCCACGGCGGCCGGCTGATTCTTTCCGGCAGCGGGCTGCACGTTTCCAGCCTGCAGCTGGAGGAAGGCCGCCTGCTGCTGGAGGGCGATATTGACAGCGCGGCCTATGACGGGCAGGCCGCCAGGCGCAAAGGCGGGTTCCTCCGCCGGGCGCTGGGATGATGCTGGAGGCGCTCTTTGCCCACCGCCAGCAGCAGCAAGCCTTTCTGGCCCTGGTAGCCTGCGGTGTTATTCTGGGGCTGATGCTCCACGCAGGCAGCCTGCTGCGGCGCTTTGGACTTCTCCGCGCCCTGTGGGATGCCCTGACCGCTGCCTTTGCTGCGGCAGCGGTGTTCCTGGTGGCGCTGCGCTTTCAAAGCGGGCTGCGGGCCTATGCCGCCCTGGGGCTGCTGCTGGGCTTTTGCCTGTACATGGCGGGCCTTGCTCCGCTGGTTCATGGTGCGGCGGGCCTTTGGCGCAGGCGGCAAAAAAATCTCCGGCAAAAAGCAGGAGAAATGCCCGCCGGTGATGAATCATCTGTACAAAGGGAAAAAACGAGGTGAATGGCTGATGAATCAGAAGGTGATACGCTGGCCTGCACTGGCCCTGGCCTGCGCGGTGATCCTGGGGCTGTTCTGCTGGGCCTTCTGGCGCAACAGCCAGGACCTGGAGGCCGAAAAGAGCCGCCAGGTGGCACTGCAGCGCACGCTGACCACCCTGCAGAACCAGCAGGTGGATCTGACCAACCGCCTGGCCCAGATTGGCACCAGCAGCTACATCGAATACCGCGCCCGGGAGGATTACGCCTTCCTGAAGCCCGGCGAATTGCGCTTTGAAATCGTTAATGAAGATTGCCTGGAAAATTACACCGAGGAAGAAATGAACATCCTCATGCAGGAGCTTGTGTATTAAAGGAGCCCGTTTTGCGCGGGCTTCTTTTTTCATAACAGCCAGGAGGGATTACACATGAAGGCTGCCGCCATTGGCATTGGTTCCAATTCTGTGCGTATGCTGCTGATTGAAATACAGGGCAGCCGCTTCCGCCGCCTGCTGCGGGACAGGGAAGGCACCCGCCTGTTTGCCGGCCTGGATGCCAGCCGCAACCTGACCCGGGAAGCCATGGATGCAACCGCTGCCGCCGTGGCCCGCATGGCCCGGGAGGCCCGCGACCAGGGCGCGGAGGCAGTGCACCTGTTTGCTACCTCCGCCACCAGGGATGCCGCCAACCAGGCGGAGTTTGCCGCCAGGCTCCGGCAGGAGGCCCAGGTGGACATGGAAATCTGCTCCGGCTATCGGGAAGCACAGCTATCCTTCCTGGGTGCCACGGACGGCGGATACAGCGGCGTGATGGACATTGGCGGCGGCTCTACCGAGGTGGTGGTGGGCCAGGGCACCAGCCTGGTGTGTGCCTTCTCCTGCCAGATGGGCGCTGTGCGGCTGTTCCGCCAGGCACCCATCACCGGGCATGGCGACCTGCCTGCTGTGGAGCAGCTGGCTACCGCCATCCTGGAGGAACAGTTGCGCCTGCACCCCACCCTGAGCATTCCGGAAAAGTGGATTGGCACCGGCGGTACCTTTACCAACCTGGCCGCCATGGTGAAGGGCATCCGCTGGACGGATCGCACCTACATGCACGGCACACCCCTGACCCTGGAAGAGGTGGAGCGCCAGGCCCTGCTGCTGGCGGATATGCCCATGGCCCAGCGCCTGCAGCTGCCGGGCCTGCAGCCTCACCGGGCGGATATTGTGGTGCACGGCATCTGCATCCTCTCCGCCGCCATGAAACGCCTGGGCATTTCCCGCATCACCGTCAGCGAATACGGCAACCTGGATGGCTACCTGAAGGAGCATTACCGCCTGGTGGAGCCAGAAACGCTGCCCCAGGTCCCCGGCAGGGACGCTGTCCCTGCACCCTGCTTGAGGGATTTCATCCCTTAAGAATCCCTTTCTGCTTGTGTGTTTGATGCGCCGTGAAAGCTGGGGTCACGGCGGGCGGAGGGCCCGCCGCGACGCGGGGGAGGGAGGTTTTGGCGCACTTTTGCGTGTTTTTGCGGCCGCAAGGCCGCTTTTTTCGTTGAGATGTGTCCATTTTTGTTTTATGCCCCGTCTATGAAGGTGAAAGGAGGCTATCCCATGCAACCTGACCTGACGCCTGACAGAGATGCTGCCCTGGAGCGGCTGATGTCGCAGTACGGCACCCAGCTATTGAGAATGTGCACCCTTCACCTGCGGGATGCGGCCCTGGCCGAGGACGCGGTGCAGGACACCTTCATCAAGGCATACCAGCGGCTGGACGATCTCCGCGATGACAGCAGGGAACGGGCCTGGCTGATGAGCATTGCCCTCAACACCTGCCGCGATTACCTGCGCACCGCATGGCTCCGCCATATTGACCGCCGGGTTTCCCTGGAGCTTCTGCCCGACCCGACCTGTGAAGGCATCTGGCCAGACTCAACCGTCATCAACGAGGTGATGCGCCTGCCCATTCGCCAGCGGGAGGCCGTGCTGCTGAGGTATTACCAGGGCATGAAGCTCCGGGAAGTGGCCGATGCGCTGCACATTTCGCCTTCCACCGTCAAGCAGCGGCTTGACAAGGCCAACAGCCTCCTTCGCGGCAGGCTGGAAAGGTGGTATTTCGATGAGAACTGAACGCAATGATTTTCAGCAGCTGATAGACAGCCAGCTGGGCAATATCCAGTGGGACGAGGGCAAGTCCCAGGCAGTGCGCCGCAGGCTGCGCCGGCGCACTGCACCCAGGCGGGCGCCCCGGTATGGCCTGGCCTTCGCTGCCCTGGCGGTATTGCTGTGCGTGGCAGCGATGTCCATTGTGAATCACGTGCCCCGGACGGATGTGATTGCCTCCCAGCCCGTCAGCGAAACCTTCGCCCCCATTCAGAAGCCGGACACCCGGGCTGAGGCTGTGTTCCAGGCCCGCAACGCCGTGATGGAAAAATACGGCCTGACCCTGGCCACCCTGGGCATTTTCCGGGACAGCTGCCGCCTGACGGACACCGGCTGGGTGGTGAACTTTGTCGCCACAGGGCTGGTCAACCGCCGGATTGCCGGCATTTACACGGTGGAAAAGAACAGCGGCTTCATTGCTGCTTTCTGGTCAAACGACAATGCAGACCCGGCTCTTTGGCAAAACACCACCGAGCTGAACACTGTGGCCTGGGGCCAGCAGCAGCTGGTGTACGCCCGCAAGACTGCACCCCGGGAGGCCACTGCCATTACCCAGGAGCAAAACGCCCTGGATGGGGAAGAGATTGACTATGACTACATTGAAGGCAGCGAGCTTTGGGGCGACCCGCTCCAGGACACGGAACCCACCGAAAACGACATGACGGCCAGCCAGGCGCTTGCTGCAGCCCGGGAGGCGTTCCAGCAGCAGTTCGGCCTGGATGCCGCCACCACGCTGAGCTACAACAACGCGCCCATTCTCCCGGACGGTATAGGCACCCTGAAGGAAAGCGCCAGCGGCATCCGTGTGTGGGTATTCTGCACCGTCCTTTTTCAGGACGGCTGGAATTATGACGTCACCATCTGCATCAACGCCCAGACCGGCACCCTGGAACGTTTGGAGTACACCACCCTCAGCAACGGCTGACACCTATGCGGCAGGCATACTTGCCGCATTTTCACGTTTTGTAAAACACGTCGCTGCGCACTTGCGGCTTTGGCCCTGTGATGGTATAATCATCGGTACGGAACCTGTTTGCCAAGGAGGAGTGCCACCCATGCCCAAACGCCTGCTGCCAATGCTTATGGCCCTTTGCCTGCTGCTGGGCGCCTGCCCTGCCCTGGGGGAGGATGCGCAGCCCCAGGCGGGCGCCACCTATCAGGAAACGAGCCGTGAGGAGTTTTCCCAGGATGCTGCCGCCCTGTATACCGCCAAGCTCCGCAAGGATTCCAGCCTTTTTTCCGAAAGGGATGCGGATAGCGCCCGCCTGGCCTACATGCCCCAGGGCGCCAGGGTGGATGTGCTTTATGTGGGCAGCACCTGGGTGGTAGCCCGGTATCAGAAGGCCATCGGCTATGTGAAGCGGGACAGGCTTACCTCCGTTACACCGGTTGACTCGGTCAATACGCCGCCCTATGGCACCCAGAAGGCGGCCTATGTGGCTACCACAGCCGATACCTGCCCTGTGCGCAAGTCCATGAGCGATGCGGACGAAAGCTGGGTGGTGCTGAACCCGGGCACCAAGCTGAGCATCTGGAAGATTCAGGACGGCTGGGCGGTGGTGCTGTACTGGCGCACCTACGGCTACATCAACATGAACGACCTGACCGACCTGATTCCCGTTTCCCCCACGGATGAACCCATCAACGAGGAAACACCCATTGCGGCTTATACCTCCTATTATACCGTTTCGGACGATGAGCTGATCCTGGGCCGCATTCACAACCTGAAGCTGTCCTGCCAATACCTGACCCGGGTGATGCAGCCCGGGGAGGAGCTGGACTTTAACAAGCAGGTTGGCCCCTTTGGCCCGGGAAAAGGCTACCAGAAGGCTATTGTGTTTGTGAATGGCGGGCGGGCGCCCGGCTATGGCGGCGGGGTGTGCCAGGTTTCCTCCACACTGTACAACGCGCTGCTGCAGCTGCCCCGAATCGACATTCTGTACCGCCGGGCTCACGGGCCGGCAGAGGTGGAATACCTGCCCCATGGGGTGGATGCCTCCGTGGGCACGGATACGCTGAACTTCCGCTTCCGCAACGGGTACGATTTCCCCATCCGCGTGGAAGGCCATACCTCCGATGACGGCGCCCTGCTGATGCTGGTGTACAAGGTGACGGAATGAAGCTGTACCATCACCTGAGGGCGGCGGCGTTTCTCTCCAGGCCCAACAGGTTTGTTGCCCACTGCCTGGTGGATGGCGAAACCGCCGTCTGCCATGTAAAAAATACCGGCCGCTGCCGTGAGCTGCTGGTGCCCGGCTGCACCGTGTGGCTGGAGGAGAGCAGCAATCCTGCCCGAAAGACCCGCTTCGACCTGGTGGCAGTGGAGAAGGACGGCTGCACCATCAACATGGACAGCCAGGCCCCCAACGCCGTCTTTGCCCAGTGGGCGCGGCAGGGCGGGTACCTTCCCGGGCTGACCGGTTTGCAGCCGGAGGTTCGCTATGGCGCATCCCGGTTCGATTTTGCCTACCGCCTGGGGGATGTGCCCGGCTTTGCCGAGGTGAAGGGCGTGACCTTGTTTGACGAGGGCGGCATGGCCTACTTTCCCGATGCGCCCACGGCGCGGGGCGCCAAACACCTGCGGGAGCTGATCTGCGCCCGGCAGGCCGGGTATGATGCCGGCGTGTGCTTTGTCATTCAGCGGGATAATGTGCTGGGCCTTGCGCCCAACGATGCCACCGATCCCGCCTTCGGCCTGGCCCTGCGGCAGGCCAGCGCCGCCGGTGTGCGCATCACCGCTGCCCTGTGCCATGTGACCCCGGACAGCTGCACCATCACCGGCACCATTCCTGTTTTTCTGTAAGGAGGTTCGCCCATGAAGAAGCTGATCACGCTGGTATGCGCGCTGCTTCTTTTGTGTGCCTCCGCCCACGGGGAAACCACTGTGATTCCCCCGGCCTGGGAGGTACCGGACTATGTGGCCCGGCTGCTGGAGATTGCCGCCGGGGAGGTGGGCTACACCGAGGGTGCCCACGGCTGGAGCAAGTATGGTGAATGGGCCGGCGACCCCTATGCCCAGTGGTGCGCCGAATACCTGTGCTGGTGTGTGGATCAGGTGGATCAGCGCTATGGCACCCAGCTCCTGCGCCATATCTACCCCCTGTATTCCGGCAGCAACACCGGGCGCAGCTGGTTCATCCAGCAGGGACGGTACATTGTCCGCAATGGTTTCCTGGAGGGATGGGGATACCAGTGGCTGCAGGGCAGCGACAGCTATATCCGCACAGGGGACTATATTCCCCAGCCCGGGGACTGGGTGTTCTTCACCTGGACCAGCACCCAGGATACCGACCATGTGGCCATGGTGGAATACTGCACCCGGGACGAGGACGGCAGCGTGCAGGTGCATGTGCTGGAAGGCAATGCGCCCTCTGCCGTGCAGCGCAATGTGTACGACCTGACCTACACCCGCATCCTTGGCTACGGCACCGTGCATGATGTGGCGGACTGCACCATGCGCCAGGGCAACAGCGGCCTGAAGGTGCAGACCCTGCAGGAAAAGCTGGCCTACCTGGGCTACCTGGCTGCAGACAGGGTGAACGGCAGCTTTGGCAGCGACACGGCAGCCGCGGTGAAGGCCTTTCAGGCAGCCTGCGGCCTTTCCGCCAGCGGCATTGCCAATCAGGCAACCCAGGCCGCCATCGACCAGGCTATGGAAAAAGCCATCGATGAAGACCCCGTAACCTGGACGGTTGTTGACGAGGATTAACGCCACCATGAAGGAGGCATTTGCATGGATCCCATTTATGTTTTCGGTCATAAGAACCCGGACACGGATTCCGTAGTGTCCGCCATGGCCTATGCAGCGCTGAACAACGCCCTGGGCAACAGCGACTATGTGGCTGCCCGCCTGGGGCATATCAACGATGAAACCGCCTTTCTGCTGGAGCGGTTTGGCTTTGAGGCACCCCTGTACATCAGCACCGTGCGCACCCAGGTGCGGGACGTGGCCTTCGACAGGCCGCCCATGCTGTCCTCCGGTGTGGCGGTCAGCCGGGCGTGGGAGGTTCTCCGCGACAATGCAGGCCTGTCCGCCGTGCCTGTGACGGACGAGCAGGGCCGCCTTTTCGGTATGATCACCGCCGGGAGCATTGCTGAAAAGGACATGGAGTCCATTCAGCATCCGGCCATTGACCAGGTGCCGGTGTTCAACCTGCTTTCCGCCCTGGAAGGCCTGATTATCAATGATGAAAGCGATGTGTTCGACAGCATTTCCGGCAATGTGGTCATCGCCCTGCCCACGGGTGACGGCTGTGCGCCCTGCATCAGGGAAGGCAGCGTGGTTATCTGCGGCCAGCAGGAGGACGTGGTGGAGCAGGCCCTGCAGGCCCGGGCCAGCTGCGTGATCCTTTGCCAGACGGGCCTGGCGGAGAAATACCGGGGCCTTTCCAGCAAAACCTGCATCATCGCTACCCCCTGCGATGCCTACCGCGCTGCCCGGATGATCTATCAGGCCATGCCCATTGGCCGCATTGCACAGATCAGCAACATTGTTCATTTTCACCTGGATGACTATATCGATGATGTGCGGGACGCCGTGCTGCAAAGCCGCTATCGCTCCTACCCCGTGCTGGATGAAGCCCAGCGGGTGGTTGGCACCCTGAGCCGCTATCACCTGATCCGCCCCAGCCGCAAGCGTGTGGTGCTGGTGGACCATAACGAGCGCGCCCAGTCCGTTCAGGGGCTGGAGCAGGCGGAGATTCTGGCCATTATCGACCACCACCGCCTGGCGGATGTGCAGACGGGCAGCCCGGTCTTCATGCGGAACGAGCCGGTGGGCTCCACCACCACCATTGTGGCGACCATGTACCAGGAACGGGGGCTGATGCCTTCCCAGCGGCTGGCTGGGCTGATGGCAGCCGCCATCCTTTCCGATACGGTGATGTTCAAATCCCCCACCTGCACCAATCACGACCGCCGCATGGCCGAGCGCCTGGCCCGCATTGCCGGCATTGACCTGGAGGCCCTGGGCAAGGAGATCTTCTCCATTGGTTCCAGCGCCGGGAAATCGGTGGAGGAGCTGCTGAACACCGATTTTAAGGAGTTCCACATTGCCGGGCACGACCTGGGCATCGGGCAGATCACCTGCCTGGACGTGGAGGGCGTGCTGGCCCGCCTGCCGGAGATCCTCCCCGCCATGAAGAAAATGAAGCAGGCCCGCCAGTACGACCTGCAGCTGCTGATGCTGACCGATGTGCTGCGGGAAGGCACCGAACTTGTTTTCCTGGGGGACGAGGACGTGATCCGCATGGCCTTTAATGTGGCAGAAGCCCCGGATCACCATGTGTTCCTGCCCGGGGTGGTTAGCCGGAAGAAACAGATTGTCCCTGCGCTGTCCCTGCTGTGGGGCTAAAACCAGAAAGCGAGGTAACCCATGCGCACCATTTTCCGCCGCGCCCTTTGCGCCCTTCTGTGCCTGTGCATGCTGCTCCCCGGCCTGGCGCTGGCTGAGCAGGATGCCTCCGGCCTGCGCTTTCACCTGGGGTTTCAGATGGATGGCTCCGCCTTCCCCAGGGAGCAGCAGGAGCTGATGACCAGCCTGGCTGACCTGGTGAACATCCTGACCCTGGAGGGTACCCTGGAAAGCTCCTTCACTGGCTGCTTTGACCTGAACACCCAGCTGATGCTGAACAGCCGGGAGGATACCCGCACCAGCCTGCGGGTGTATGGCATGGAATCCGCCTGGTGTATCAATTCCAGCCTGCTGGGCCAGGAAACCCTGCTTGTCAACCTGGTGGCCCTGCTAGAATTTTCCATGAAAACCTACTTCCGGCTGGATATTCCCCTGCAGCGCCTGGCCCTGCTGGTATCGCCCTATGTGCACACTAGCGCCCTGGACTCCATGACCAGCGCCTGGCGCCGGGTGATGCTGGCCAAGGAAGGCAAGCGTACCATCTCCCGCAAGCAGGTACGCGCCCTGGCCCAGGAAATGGCGGACATTGCCGAAAAAGACAGCACCTTTCAATACTGGGTGCAGGCCCTGACCCTGGAGGCCGGCTATGACGAGGCGGTAACCCAGGCCCTGGCCGGCCTGCCTGCATGGGTGGAAACCTTTGTGAATTCCAACGGCATTGCCGTTTCCTTCAAGGGGGCAACGGAAACCTGGCGGGCCGGAAAAACCACCCTTTTCACCCGCACGGAGGAGGATGCAGTAACAGCCTGGAGCCTTTCGCTGCCGCCCACTGCCAATGGCTATACCATCACCGCCCACTACACCGGTCAGCCCAGCGGCGAGCATCTTTTGCAGCTGAACATTGCCGATGCCGCCCAGGCCGCCGTGTTGGATGTGTGCCTGCAGGCCACTGGCGTAAGCGACCTGGAAAACCTGGAGCTGGCCTCCCCCTTCACCCTGCAGGCGGACGTGACCGGCACCGCCGTGAAGGAGGAAACCCACCTGCTGCTGGAGGGCCAGAAGCAGGACGACTACATGACCATCTCCCTTCTTGATGCCAAGACCCGCCAGCCCCAGCTGACTGTGTCCGGCACCGTGCAGGCCTATACACCCCAGAAACCCCCGGCCTTTACCGCTGCCCAGATGGAGGACAGCTTCAACCTGCTTTCCATGAACGATACCACCCTGACCCAGCTGCTCAGCCGCGTGGCATCTCCCCTGTACCATGGCCTGCTGCCGCTTTTGACCCATATCCCTGTTTCCACCATGCAAAGCCTGCTGAACCTGCTGGAGGAGCACCGGGTGCTGGACCTGATGTTCAACGGCGGCGCATCCGGCGAAGCGGAATACTACGACTGATAAGGAAAGCCTGTTGCACACAAGCGGCAGGCTTTTTGTTATCAGCAGGGAAACGGTAAGGATGAATTGTTCACAAAATGTTCAATGTGTTCGCGTTGACACAGTTTTGCCATTTGATTATACTTAAATGTGGTGCATTTTACATTTGTGGGCTTTTGCGAAGAAAGGATGGTTTCAACCTATGCTGAAAACCCTGATGAAACAGATCAAGGAATACAAGACTGTTTCAATCCTGACGCCCATATTCGCCGCCCTGGAGGTGCTGATGGAGGTGCTGATTCCCTTCACCACCGCCGCCCTGATTGACAAGGGCATCCAGGCAGGTAACATGGGCGAGATAATCAAGTATGGCATATTCATGCTGCTGCTGGCTTTCTTGAGCCTGTTCTTCGGCGTCGCTGCTGCCAAGACTGCCGCCAAGGCCTCCGCCGGCTTTGCCTATAATCTGCGGGACGCCATGTATGAAGCGGTGCAGACCTTCTCTTTTTCCAACATTGACAGGTTCTCCACCGCGGGCCTTATCACCCGCATGACCACCGATGTGAGCAACGTGCAGAACGCCTTCCAGA
>CAYMOM010000013.1:0-27360 GCA_964391995.1 uncultured Faecalibacterium sp. | reverse complement strand
TCCATCATCCGATGATGGCACCGTCCTCCACGCCCTCGCCCACGGTGGCCAGGCGCAGGTTGCCGCTGTCGTCCACCGCGGAAAGAATCATGCCGTGGCTCTCAATGCCGGCAATGGGCCGAGGCTTCAGGTTGGTAACGGCAATCACCTGCTTGCCCACCAGGTCGTCCGGGTTGTAATACTGGGCAATGCCGGAGAGAATGGTGCGCTCCCCATCCTTGCCGAAAGACAGGCGGAACTGCAGCAGCTTCTTGCTCTTTTCCACCTTTGTACATTCCAGCACGCGGCCCACCTGCATCTTGCTCTGGCAGAAGGTATCAATGTTGATCTCCGCAGGGAATTCCGGCTCCTCGTGCTTCTTTTCCGCCTTCTTCTTTTCGGGTTTCTTTTCCGCCTGAGGTTCTACAGCGGAAGCAGCAGGATTCAGGATCTCCAGCTCTTTCTTCACATCAATGCGGGGGAACAGGGCTTCGCCTTTTTCCACCTTGGTGCCCGCAGGCAGCTGACCGAAGGTTTTGAGGGAATCCCAGGTCTTCAATGCATCATCCGTCACGCCCAACTGCTTGAAGATGCGCTCCGGCGTGGTGGGCATGAAGGGGTAGATCAGCACCGCCACATAGCGGACGCATTCCGCCAGGGTCAAAAGCACATTGGCCAGGCGGTCCTTCTTTTCGGGATCCTTGCCCAGCACCCAGGGCTGGGTCAGGTCGATATACTTGTTGCACTCGCCAATCACCTTCCAGATTTCCGCCAGGGCCTGGCTGTACTGGAGCTTGTTCATCTGCTCCTCCACCAGGGCCGGCAGTGCCTGGCAGTGCTGCTGCAGGGGGGTATCAACATCCTCGTCCGCAGCATCCGTCCAGGCAGGCACAATGCCGCCGAAGTACTTCTCCAGCATGGCTACCGTGCGGCTCACCAGGTTGCCCAGGTCGTTGGCCAGGTCGGCGTTCATGCGGGTCAGGAAGGCCTCGTTGGTATAGTTGCCGTCGGCACCGAAGGGCATCTCCCGCAGCAGGTAATACCGCAGCGCATCGCAGCCATACCGGGCCACAATGGGCTGTGCGTACTGCACATTGCCCTTGGACTTTGCCATCCTGTCGCCGCCAAACAGCAGCCAGCCGTGACCGAAAACCTGCTTGGGCAGGGGCAGTCCCAGGGCATGGAGCATAATGGGCCAGTAAATGGTGTGGAAGCGGACAATTTCCTTGCCCACCAGGTGCACATCCGCAGGCCAGTACTTCTGCATCAGCTGGTCATGATCGGTGCCATAGCCCAGGGCGGTGATGTAGTTGCTCAAAGCATCAATCCACACATACACCACATGCTTGTCGTCAAAGTCCACAGGCACGCCCCACTTGAAGCTGGTGCGGCTGACGCACAGGTCCTGCAGGCCGGGCCGGAGGAAGTTATTCAGCATTTCGTTGGCACGGGCAGCCGGCTGGATGAAATCCGGGTGGGTTTCAATGTAGTCAATCAGCCAGTCCTGATACTTGCTCATGCGGAAGAAGTAGCCTTCCTCCTTCATGGGCTGGCAGGGACGTCCGCAATCGGGGCAGACCTTCTCACCATTCTTCTCCACCAGCTGGGAAGCTGTCCAGAAGGACTCGCAGGGCGTGCAGTACATGCCCTCGTACTCGCTTTTGTAAATGTCCCCCTGCTCGTAGAACTGGCGGAAAATCTTCTGCACAATCTTCTCATGCCGTTCATCCGTGGTGCGGATGAAATCGTCATACTGGATGTTCATCAGCTCCCACAGCTTTTTGGTTTCTGCCACAATCTTGTCCACAAACGCCTTGGGGGTCACGCCGGCCTCGGCAGCCTTCTGCTCAATCTTCTGGCCGTGCTCGTCGGTGCCGGTCAGGAAATAGGCGTCATAGCCGGTCAGGCGCTTGAAGCGGGTCATGGTATCGGCCGCCACGGTGGTGTAGGTGTGGCCGATGTGCATGTTGCCGCTGGGGTAATAGATGGGTGTGGTGATGTAGAAGGTTTTCTTGCACTCCTGGCACATGTCTGGTATCCTCCTTGTGTAGACGGACAAAAGAAAAGTCCGTCCCCTTTTTTTCATAGGGGCGGACTGGTATCCGCGTTGCCACCCTGATTTGTCGCTCATCCTACGCATAACGGCGCGACCCGTCGCCGCCTAGGGTGTACCCCCTCAGCCGCGAAGCTCCGGAGCCATGTTCCCCTGCCCTCAGCGGCTGCCTTTCACCTGCCGCAGCTCTCTGAAGCGCCCTGGCACAGGGTACTCTTTCCTTCATTGCTTATGCTGGTATTATAGCTAAACATCAGCCTGCTTGTCAAGCCAAAGGTTTCATCTTCCCGGGCCGGCGGCAAAAGATTTCGCAAATTCTTTTGAAATAATGCAAAAAAGCAGTTGACAAATCCTTTGTTTCATGATATTCTATTAAAGCTGTCAGGAACACAAGAGGTTCCGGCTAGCATGTGGGCTCGTAGCTCAGCTGGATAGAGTGTTTGACTACGAATCAAAAGGTCGTGGGTTCGAATCCCGCCGGGCTCACCAAAAACCCTTGCAAATCAGTGGTTTGCAAGGGTTTTTCTTTATGCTTTTCATCCCAGGCTGTTCCGATATTCATTGGCGCTCATGCCCTCCAGTTTCTTGAAGGTGCGGGCAAAGTGCGCCGTGTCTGCATAGCCTACCATTTCGCCAATCTGCCCGATTTTCAGGCTCGGGTCGGAAAGAAACTCCTTCGCCTTTTGAATGCGGATGGCGTTCAGCAGGTCGTAAAAGCTCTTCCCGGTGTAGCGGTTCAGCAATTTGGACAGGTGCCACTGGGAAACATAGCAGCAGTCCGCCACCGCCTGCAGGGTCAGCTTTTCCGCATAATGCTCCTCCATGAATTTTGTGGCCTGGTTCACAATAAAGCTGCCGGCGTTGCGGCCCTGCTCTTCGCCCTCAGCCAGGCACAGCTTGTCCAGGCGCGCCACGGCGGCATCCAGCGCCTCGTTGATTTCATCCATTTTGGAAGGCTTCAGCAGAAAGCGGGTCACCCCCAGGCGGATGGCTTCCTGGGCATAGGCAAAATCCCGATAGCCTGTCAGCACCACCACCTGCATATCAGGATGCTCACTGCGCAGACCAGCCAGCATGGTCAGGCCGTCCTCTCCGGGCATGCGGATGTCCGTAAAAAGGATGTGCGGCTGCGTTTTCTGCACAAGCTGCCTGCCGGATGGCGCATCACAGGCCGTGCCCACTACCTGGCAGCCGTGGTCTTCCCATTTCACCACCCTGCGCAGGCCTTCCAGTATGATGGCTTCATCATCCACCAGCACCACTCGGTACATGCCCTTTCCTCCCTTTCCTTTTTGCTAGCATCATAGCGCATTTGGGTCAAAGAATCAACCCTTGACTGCACCGGCTGTCAGGCCTTTGATGATATGCTTCTGCAGGCAGACATATACGATCATCACCGGCACCACCACCAGCACCACCGAGGAGGCCATCAGCCCGTAGTTCACGCCGGCCTGGGAGCTTATTTCATTCAGCAGGCCGGTAATGGCACGCTCCTGGGGATAACGCAGGAAGAAGGACTGGGTGAACAGATCGTTATAGCTCCACAGGAAGGCAAAGATAGCCACCGTGGCGAAGGAGGACTTGGCTGTAGGGACAATGATCCGGAAGAAGATCTGAAACACATTGCATCCGTCCAGGTAGGCACTTTCCTCCAGCTCAATGGGCACGGACTGGATGAACCCCATCACAATCACAATGGCAAAGCACAGGTTGCCCGCAATCTGCGGCAGCGCGGTGGCCAGCAGGCTCAGCCAGCGGTTGCCCGTGCCGGCAATGCCCATGGTGACCTGCATCCTGAACACAGGGATGATGGTGGAAAACACAGGGAACATCATGCCTGCCATGATCATGCTGTACAGCAGTCCCCTGCCCTTAAACCTGTAGCGGCACATGCCATAGGCTGCCAGGCCGGCGAAAATAACCACAAAAATGGTCACGCTGCCCGAAATGAGAATGGAATTCAGGTATGCATTGCCAAAGTCGGCACGTTCCATGGCTGTTTGATAATTTGCCAGGGAAAATGCATCCCCCAGGGGCAGGGAGAAGGAATCGCTGAGGATCAGTCCCTTCTGCCGGAAGGAATTCAGGATAACCCAAATGAAGGGATACACCGTGGAAACTGCCCACAGGCACAGGACGAAATAGATCAGCACCTTGGATGGCTGGATTCGCTTCTTGCTCATTTTCGTCCTCCTTAATAGTCTTCCGTGGGCTTGAACACCCTGTTGGCCACATTGGAGAGCACCACGCCCAGCACCACAATCAGCACGGCAATGGTGGAGCCATAGTCCACATTCATCTTGTTAAAAGTCTGGTCGTACATATAGGTGCCCGTCAGCCAGCCCTGGTTCTGGGGCATGCCCGCGCCAAACATCACCCAGGGCAGGTCGAACACCTTCAGCGCGCCGGTGATAGCCAGCACCAGGCAGGTGCACAGCACATTGCGCAGCAAAGGCAGGGTGATGTACCAAATCTTCTTCAGGCCGGCGGCGCCGTCCAGGGCCGCAGCCTCAAACAAATCCTCGGAAATATTGTTAAGGCCGGTAATAAGAATCACAAAATAGAAGCCCACATACTGCCAGATCACCGGCAGGAACATGGTGAAGAGAAAATGGTCTCCGTCTTTCCAGTCAATCCACTCCACCACCATGCGCCCGTTGGGTTTCACCTCATAGGGCAGCACGTCCAGGTTCAGCAGCAGCTGGTTGATCATACCGCCCTTGTACAGGAACATCAGGTTGAACATCAGGCCCAGGGCGGTAGCAGAAATCACAATAGGAAAAAAGTACACCGTGCGGAACACCTTGGCACCCACCTTGATGGAATCCACCATCAGCGCCAGCACCAGGGCAATGCCCACCTGGAACACCACCGTGAACACCGTCAGTATCACAGTGTTCTTCAGGGCGGTTGCCAGGTCGGGGTCCTGGAACAGCCTTGCATAGTTGCCGTACCAGGGGTTATTCAGGCCATCAGCAGGCCGGCCCAGGCCGCCAATGTCCAGAAAGGTGTTGATCACATTCTGAACAAAGGGATAATAGAGATAGACAATCAAAAACGTGAAGGCAGGAAGCAGAAACACAACCAGGGGCGCCTTCTTTTTGTAAATCATAGGGCTCATGGCGGCACCAACCTTTCGCGGAGATAGAAACGGGGCTGCTGCCGGAACAGCAGCAGCCCCAAGGAGGAACGGAGAAGCGAAATTAGTTGAGCTTCATGGCGGATTCAACAGCCTCAGCCGCGGTCATCTGTCCGGTCACAACCTTCTGGATGTTGGCAAACAGGTCGCCCTTGGCCTCAGCGGTGATGGTGTCCTGCACAGCGCCCACAACGCCGGTCACGTTGGCATTGCAGTCAGCAGCGGACTGCTGGATGGCATTCAGGCCAGCGGGGGCAGCGCCGTTCTTCAGGGCGGTCACCTCGGTGGTCACGAAGGTGGAGAGCACAGCATCGCTGGTCAGCTGGGAAACAAACTCCACAGCGGCAGCCTGCTTGGCAGGGTCTTCCCAGGCCTTGCGGGTGATGAAGTAGCCCATGGAAATGCCGCCAATGGCATCGGTGGCAGGGCGGTCACCCTTGCCGGGCACGCAGCACACCACATAGTTTTCCAGGGTATCGGCATGGTTCTCGGAGAAGTAGCCGCACTTCCAGGAGCCGTCGATCAGGAAGGCCGCCTCGTTTTCGCCAAAGAGGGCCACGGTTTCAGCATCGGTGGCGGTCAGGGTGTTGTCCGGGAAGTAGCCAGCCTCATACAGGGCCTTGATGTCTTCCAGGGCAGCAATCCACTTCTGGGCCACAGCATCGTCCACCAGCTTGCCATCGGCAATGGTGGGAACCTCCAGCTGGTTGGCCAGGGTGCCGTTGTTCATGACCATGAACTCGAACCAGTAGTGAGGAACCTCGAACAGGGAGCAGGCGATGGGGGTGTAACCCGCATCCTTGATGGTCTGGCAGTCAGCCAGGAACTGATCCCAGGTGTAATCCGGGCCGGGCACGGCCACGCCGCAGGCCTCCAGCACGGCCTTGTTGACAAACATGTTCTCCCAGAAGCCGGAGGAAGGCACAGCATAGTGCTTGCCATCGGCTGCCACAGCCAGCATGGAATCCTTCATGTTGGCAGCGTATTCGGGATACACCGTGCGAATCTCCTCAATGGAGATCACCTTGCCGCCGTTGATGATGGGATCGGCATCGGCATTGGTGAAGAAGAACAGCACGTCGGGTTCGGAGCCGGTTTCGAAGTCGGTCAGAACCTTGGCCTTCCACTGCTCGTTGGAGGTGGCGGAGCCATCGTTCACCTTGTTGCCGGTGGAGGAAACATAGGCTTCAACAGCCGCTTCGAAATTTTTCCGGTTGCCGTCGTCGCCGCCGTAAGAGGTGACCACGTTCAGCGTGACAGAGCCAGACTCGGCAAAAGCTGCCGCCAGGCTGCAGCACATGATAGCTGCCAGGAACAACGCAATGATCTTTTTCATGGTTTACGCTCCTTTGCTTTTTTTGTGACACATCACCTATGTCATTGACTATAGTATACGAATCCCGCCCATTTTGCACAATTGTTTCCTTTGTTATTTCTTGTCCTTCGTTGTTCCATTGACATCCACAGACAACTGCCCCGGGAAGCGTATCCGGGCCAGGATGGTGCCGGGCCTGATTTCCTCAATGGTCAATGTGCCGGCCTCCCTGTACAGCAGGCGCAGGCGCTGATACACATTTTTCAGCCCGACCTGCCCCTTGATGCCTTCCTCCTGGGACAGCAGGCGGGCAATGGTTTCCCTATCCTGGCTGCTCATGGTGCCGTTGTGCTCCACTTCCAGCACCACATCTCCCTCCTGCATGCCGGCCCGAAGGATCAGCGCGCCGCCGCGGCTCTCCACAATGTCGTGCTCCACGGCGTTTTCCACAATGGGCTGCAGGATCAGCCGGGGGATCATCACCTTCTCCATGGCGCTGTCCATCTCCCGGGTTACGGATAAATGTCCCCCCAGCCGCTCCCGGATGATGTAGAGGTACGCGTCCACATACCCCAGTTCCTCGGAAAGGGGTATCTGCGTCCGGTCATCCCTGTCCAGGGCAGCGCCCAGCATGGTGGACAAGGCCTCGATCATGGCGCTGATCCGGTCATTCCCCGCCAGGCGGGCCTCCCAGTTGATAATCTCCAGGCTGTTGTTGAGAAAGTGAGGGTTGATCTGAGACTGCAGCGCCTTGATTCTCGCCCGCTGGGTGGCCTGCTGCTCCAGGTAGGATTGCTCGAACTGGTTTTTCAGCTCCTCGGACATGGTGTTGAAGTGCCGGTACAGCTTTTCAAACTCCGCATTGGGTGCCGCCTGCTCAATGCCGTAACCCCGCTGGCCGGCCTGCACCCGGGTATTGGCCTCCACCAGGGTTTCCACAGGCCGTGTCACATGGCGGTAGAACAGCCCGATCATCACCACCAGCAGCGGAAGCACCAGCAGTGCCACGCTGAGCACCGACCAGAACAGCCAGGGGTTTTCCTCCCACACGTCATACTGCTTCACCCGCGCATCCACCAGCAGGTGATGCCCGTCTGCCTCTGCCTGATAGTGCATGTCCCAGCTTTGCCCGTCCTCCAGCTCCATGCACAGGGCGCCATCCTCCAGGAAAAGGGTGGTTCCGTCAATGGCGATGCTCATGACCTCGCTGCGGCTGATGGCAGCCAGGGGGCGGAACAGCATATCGCAGTCCAGCACCATGGAAATGGTGGCATAGGGCTTGAAATTGATGTCCACCAGGTTTCTTGTCATGCACAGGCTGCCTCCAGGGGTCAGGAACAGGATCTTCGTGTCCGCATCCGCCATGGCAGAAAGAATTTCCGGCACATTTTCCCGGCACTGGTTCAAAAGCTCATAGCCGGCGGTGCCGCTGCTGAAGTAGTAGCTATTCACATTGATCTCCGGCGCCCAATAATGGATGGACACCGCCTGATACTGGCTTTTCCGGAAGAAGCTCTGGCCCAGGTATTCATTGGTACGCCGGTACAGGTCGGCCCGGTCCCCATCCTCCAGATACACCCGGTAGGCCTCCCGGATGACGCCATCATAGGAAACGGCCTTGGAATCGGTGATGGCGGTTTCCAGCTGCATCTGCACCTGACGTATGGCGCTGCCAAAGCTGGCATCCATCTCCTGGTATACCTTTTCCCGGTAGCTCCTGTCAAACAGCACGCCGGAAAGCACCACCACAATAAAGATTGGCACCAGCCAGCAGCTGACGATGATGGACAGCATACCGGTTTTCAGGGAAATTCGCCGTTTCACGCTCACAGCCTCCTTGCTCCGGGCTTTTCCTTCCAAAGAGGAGCGCCTTCCGCATGGAAAGCGCCCCTTGGGCAGGGTTTATTGAATGTCAAGGGCACGGCGCCAGGTTTCGATGTAACTGCGGGCCTGCCGGCTGCTGGCTGCCTCTGCGGCAAAGCGCAGCAAAGGCTCCGTGCCGGAGAAGCGGCAGATCACCCAGCTGCCGTCGGCAAAATACACCTTACACCCGTCCTCCCGGGAAATGCGCTGCACCTGCTGGCCAAAGTCCGGCAGGGTGTCGCCCTCCATCACACGCTTTTGCAGCACGGGCTTTTCCTGGGGCGTGGTGGTTACAGCGGCCTCCTCATAGCACAGCAGGCCGAACCTGTCGGTGATTTCCCGGTGCAGCTGGGCCACGGATTTCCCTGTAACAGCCAGCATTTCCACCAGCAGGGTGGCGGCATAGATGCCATCCTTGCCGGGGATGTGCCCCCGCACAGCCATGCCACCGGAGGATTCGCCGCCGATAATGGCGCCGGTTTCCGCCATTTTGCCGGAAATGTGCTTGAAGCCCACAGGTACCTCATAGCATTCCTCGCCAAAGGCAGCAGCCACCCTGTCCAGCAGGTGGGTGGTGGAATTGTTGCGGACGCAGGGCCCGTGCCAGCCCCTGTACTGCAGCAGGTAGTAATACAGCAGCACCAGCAGGGTGTTGGGGTGCAGGTAGTTGCCCTCCTCGTCCATCACGCCCAGCCGGTCAGCATCGCCATCGGTGGCAATGCCCAGGTCGCAGTGGTTTTCCACCACATAGTTGGAAAGCACCCGCAGGGCATCTGCGCTGGGGGCAGGCATGCGCCCGCCGAAAAGGGTGTCGTGCTGCTCGTGGATAACCTCCACATCGCACCGGCAGGTCAAAAGAATGGTCTGCAGGCTGTGCCGGCTGACGCCATACATGGGATCCAGCGCAATCTTGAGCCTTGCGTGCTTGATTTTGTCCGTTTCCACCAGGCTCAGAACGCTGTCGATATACTCGTTAAAGGGGTAGTCCTCCTGCACCAGGCCCTGGGCCAGGGCGGTCTGATAGGGAATGGACTTCACATCCTCGGGCCGCAGCAGGGCAATCTGCTCTTCAATCTTCTGGGTTACCGTCTGATCCGCGTCCCGTCCGCCCTGGGTGAAAACCTTGATGCCATTGTAAATAGCCGGGTTGTGGCTGGCGGTAATAGCCATGCCATAGGGCACGCCCATCTGCTTGACGGTGAACATAATCAGCGGCGTGGGCGTGGAATGGTTGATCACATAAGGCTTGAAGCCATAGCCTGCAAGCACCTCTGCCGCCCAGAACATGGCCTCCTTGGACAGGAAGCGCCTGTCATACCCCATGCACACCCGGCAGCCTGCATGGCCTTCCTTTTCCATCAGCCGGCACAGGCCCGCTGCCAGCAGGCGGATATTCTCCTTTGTGAAATCATCTGCGATAATGGCGCGCCATCCGCCCGTTCCGAATCGTACCATGATGTTTTCCTCCTCAGCCCATTGTCACTTGGATCTCCGCTGTGCTGCCAGGCTTCTGAACGGGAATTCTTTCCACAGGAGCACCGTTGAGCCGCACTTCCTGCACGCCCTTTTCCACCCCATGGGGGTTGACCACATGGATGTGATACCAGGCGCCGCGCCACTTCCGCTGCACGGTGAATTCCTTCCATTCGGCAGGGATGCAGGGGTCAATCACCATTTCGTCAAAGCCCGGGCGCACGCCCAGCAGGTACTGGGTGGCAGCATAATACGCCCAGCCGGAAGAGCCGGTCATAAAGGGGTGATTGGCCCGGCCAAAGGCTGTGTGATCCCGCCCGCAAACAAACTGGCAATAGCTGTACGGCTCCGCCTTGCGAACCTCAATCCTGTCATTCTGCAGGGCCGGGCACAGCGCATTGTAGAACTTCATGGCCCGGCTGCCGCGGCCCAGCATGGCCTCGGCACACCAGGCCCAGGGATTGGGATGACTGAAAATGGAGCCATTCTCCTTCAACCCCGGATACACCCGGGTCACAAAGCCAATGCTGTCATCCACGGTGTGAAAGCATGGGGCATTCAGCATCAGACCATATTCAGTATAAAGGTATTCGTCCACGCTGTCCATGGCAGATCTGGCACGGTTTTCATCCGCAACGCCGCTGAGCACCGCCCAGGTGTTGCTTTCCATGTGGACCCGACCTTCGCTGTCCGCCTGGGTGCCGATTTTCCGCCCATCGGCCGTAATGCCGCGGATGTACCATTTGCCATCCCACAGCACCTGCTGGCACACGCTTTTCACCTGCATCATCATAGCCCGGTAGGCAGCAGCATCCTCCTGCCGGTTCAGGCGCTCTGCCAGGGAAACGAAATGCCCCAGTGCCCAGTGGTGCAGAAAGCTGACCATAGCGCTTTCGCCGCCGCCCAGGTTCAGGCAGTCGTTCCAGTCGGCCCGCAGGCCTTTGCAGATACCGTTGGCGCCCACTTCCCTGGCGGAGAAATCCAGAATACGCTTCATGTGCTCGTAAACGGAACCCTCGCCCCCGTCGGCATAGGTTACCACCTGATCCACAAACCCGAAATCGCCGGTTTCCTTCACATACTGGACAATGCTGCCCACCAGCCACAGGGCATCATCGGCGCAGGCGTCCTTCAGCCCGTGGACAATTTGGCTCTTGTCCGGCGTGGGAATCACCGTGGGGGATTTGAAGGACTGCTGCTTTTCCTCCGGCTGGAACCACCGGGGCTCAAACAGGTGCAGGCCATACCCCCTGGTGGTCAGTGCTTGAAGCAGCTCCACCAGGCGGCTGCGGCACTTGTCCGGGTTGGAGTGAGGCACCATCATGGCGTCCTGGGCCGTGTCACGATAGCCCAGGCCCGTGCGTCCGCCCACCTCGATAAAGGAGGTGAAGCGGGAGAACATCACGTTGATTTCGCTTTGGTACAGGTTCCAGATGTTCAGCTCGGTGTTCATGCCCTCATTGGGCGTGGAAACCTGCAGGCAGGCCAGCTTTTCCTGCCAGTGCCGGGCCAAGCGGTCAAAATCCTCATCCACCCGGTCAGCGGTATACTTTTCCCGCATGGCTTTGCCTGCACTGATGCCGCCTTCCCCCAGCAGGAAGATCAGCCGCGCCTCCTCCCCGGGCTGCAGCTCCACAAACTTCTGCAGGCAGCCGCAGTGGTTGCCGCCCTTCTGGAAGGAACCGGTGCATGCTCCGTTTTCCACAGCAATCGGGTTGCGCTCCGTGCGATAGGGGCCGATGAAGCTGTCCCGCAGGCAGTCGAAGCCGTCCGGCGTGACATCAGAGGTGAAGAACTGATAGCCGTCCTCTTCGTAGTACAGGTCGTGCTCAATCACCCCGTCCTCATACCGGCTGCCGGCAGCATAGAGGCTCATCTGGAAATTCCGGTTGTCCATGTCGATGTGGTGAAAGCTGAACTCCAGATAAGCGTAGACGGACAGCCGCCTGGGCTTTCCGGTGGTGTTGCGGAGCTTCACATCCCAGATCTCCACCGGGTCATCCATGGCAACGAACAGGGTCTGCCGGGCATCAATGCCGCTGTAATCGCACTCATATTTGCAATAGCTCAGGCCATGGCGGCACAGGTAGTGCTTTTTGTCCTTGCCCACAGGCTGCCAGGAAATGCTCCAGCAGTCCCCTGTTTCCTCATCCCGCAGGTACACATAATGTCCCGGGCCGTCCATGGGCACACCATTGGGCCGGAAGCGGGTAATGCGGTGATACTCCGGGGACTTGTACAGCAAATATCCGCCTGCCGTGTGGTTGAAAACGCCGTACATATCCTTCAGGCCAATATAGTTCGTCCAGGAAACGGGTACGTCCACCCGGTCAATCACATACTCCCGGTGCTGGTTGTCAAAATATCCATAGCGCATGGCATGACCCTCCTGCTTGTCCATTTGATTCAAGTATAACGGAAATCATGCCGAAAAGGAAGGCCGATGATTGCAGATTCTTGTCTGTCATTGCCGGTTTTTTGCCCAGATCGTTCATGTGTGGAAAGAAAGCAGGCCGTCCACGGCAGCGCGCCATCCGGCGTATTTTTCCCGGCGCAGCTTTTCGTCCATGGCGGGGGTGTAGCAGCGGTAGATCATCCGCCGGAACACCTCATCCCCATACAGGCCCAGGGCTGTGCCGGCAGCATAGGCTGCACCCATGCAGGAAAGTTCCTGCGCCCGGGGCACCAATACCAGGCTGCCAGTCATGTCGGCCTGGAACTGCATCAGCCAGGCGTTGGCAGCTGGGCCGCCGTCCACCCGCAGGTCCGGATGCTCCACACCGGCATCCCGGCAGATCATCCCCACCACATCGGTGATCTGATAGGCCATGGCCTCAAGGCCTGCCTTCACCACCTCGTTGCAGCCGGTGGTGCGGCTCATGCCCACCAGGGCAGCGCGGACATCGCTGCGCCAGTGGGGTGCACCCAGCCCGGTAAACGCCGGCACCAGATAGGTTCTGTCCCCCGGGTTTGCCGCCATAGCCATTTGCTGGCTGGCATCGGCATCGGGCAGCAGGTGCATGTCCTCCTTCAGCCAGGTCATGATAGCGCCGGAGTAGTTGATGTTCCCCTCCAGCACATATTGCACCCTGCCGCCAATTTTCCACGCCAGGGAGGTTGCCAGTCCCTGGGCAGACAGGATGGGTTTCTCCCCGATGTTCATCATCACGGAGGAACCGGTGCCATAGGTAGCCTTCATCATGCCGCGCTGGCGGCACCCGTGGGCAAACAGCGCAGCATGGCTGTCCCCCATCAGGCCGCGGATGGGAACAGCCCGGGGCAGCAAGCCCTCGAAATCCGTCATGCCGTAATCCCCGTCGGAGTCCTCCGCCCGGGGCAGGCAGTCTTTAGGAATCCCAAAGGCGCGGCACAGCTCATCGTCCCACTCCAGGGTTTGCAGGCTGAACAGCTGCGTTCTGGATGCATTGGAAGCATCCGCCGCAAACACCCTTCCGCGGGTCAGCCGGAAAACCAGATAGCTGTCCATGGTGCCCATGCACAGTTTGCCTTCCCGGGCCATGCGCATGGCGCCCGGCACGTTTTCCAGCACCCAGGCCAGCTTGCTGGCGGTGAAGTATGGCGAAAGCCTAAGCCCGGTTTTCTGCTGCACAGCATCAGCCAGGCCCATGGCTTCCACACGCCTGCAGATATCCGCAGCCCGGGCGCATTGCCACACGATTGCGTTGCATGCAGGCTTTCCGGTGGCCCGCTCCCAGGCCAGCGCGGTTTCCCGCTGATTGCTGATGCCCACGCCTTCCACCTGCCACCCATTCACACCGCTTTGATCCAGCAGCCGGCGAACCAGATCAATCAGGTTATCATAGATTTCCTCCGGGTCGTGCTCCACCCAGCCCCGGTCGTCAATCAGCTGGCGGTGGGTTTTGTCCACCCGCAGAACCGGCGCACCGTTTTCATCGAAGAGCATTACCTTCGTCCCCTGCGTGCTTTGGTCTATGCCGATCATGTACTTCATGCCCGTATCCGCCTTTCCGATAGCATAAAGGGCCAGGCAGCACCTGCCGCCCAGCCCGGAGCCTTATTGCAAGCCCTGAATCACCCTGCGGAGAATACCCTCCGCATTCAGGCCGTAATGGTCAAACACCTGCTGGGATGTCCCCGCAGGCACGGGTGCATCCGGCAGGCTCATGCTGATGACCCGTGTGGGGCAGCACGCGCCAACGGCCTGAGCCACCATGGCGCCCAAACCGCCATAGGGTGCATGCTCCTCCACGGTTACCACCAGGCTGGCGCCCCTGGCTGCGCGGACAATGGCCTTCGTATCCAGGGGTTTCAGGCAATACATGTCCAGCACCGTGGAACTGATGCCCAGTGCCGCCAGGGATTCCCCGGCCTTCACGGCGGGGTGCACCATTTCTCCGCAGGCAATCAGCACCGCCTGCGTGCCCTGTCCGCCCTGGAGCACCGTAGCTCTGTCCATGGCAAAGGGTACATTTTCTTCAGCATAAACATCCTCCACAGGATTCCTGCCAACGCGGATGTAGGCCGGCCCGTCATCCTTCAGCAGGCATTCCATCAGCCTTCTGGTCTGATGGCGGTCGCTGGGTAGGTATACCCGCATGTTGGGCAGGGCGCACATGGCGGCAATGTCCTGGGCGGTGTGGTGGGTCATGCCCAAGGCCCCGTAGCTGATGCCGCCGCTGATGCCAATCAGCTTCACATTGGCATTGGCATAGGCAGCATCCACCTTGCACTGCTCATAGCTTCTGGTGGAAAGAAAGCACGCCGGCGAGGCCGCAAAGGCCCTTTTGCCGCTTTTGGCCAGGCCGGCGGCGATGCTCACCAGATTCTGCTCGGCAATGCCCACCTCCACAAACTGGGTGGGAAACTGCTGGGCAAAGGGTCCCAGGGAGGCGCTTCCACGGCTGTCGGAGCATAGCACAACAATGCTGCTGTCGGCTTTTGCGTGCTCCGCCAGCACCTGGCAGATCACCTGCCTGTTGGGAATGCTATTCATGCTTTGCCGCCTCCTCCCGCGCCTTCAGGTCAGCCATGATCTGCATGTATTCGGCCTGGGTGGGCACCCGGTGGTGCCAGCCTGCCTTGTTTTCCATCACCGGGGAGCCGCAGCCCTTGATGGTGTTGGCAATGACAACTGTGGGCCGGCCCTTGATGTTCTTCGCATCCTCAAAGGCATCGCAGAGCGCCGGGATGCTGTTTCCATTCACCGAAACCGCATGCCAGCCAAAGGCTGACCACCGGGCCAGCTGGTCATCCTGGGCCATCACCTGCTCGGTGCTGCCGGAAATCTGCAGCCGGTTTCTGTCCACAACGGCGCAAAGGTTATCCAGCTTGTAATGCCCGCCGGCCATGGCGGCTTCCCACACGGAGCCTTCCGCCAGTTCGCCGTCGCCCATCACAACATAAATGCGGCTGCTTCTGCCGTCCATCCGGGCAGCCAGCGCCATGCCGACACCCACCGCCAGCCCGTGGCCCAGGGAGCCGCTGTTCATCTCAATGCCCGGCACATTGCTGCTGGGGTGACCAATGAACCTGGTGCCAAACTGCCCAAGCTCTGCCAGCACCCGTTCATAGGGGAAGAATCCCTTTTCCGCCAGCACGGCGTAGAGGGCCTCCACCGCATGTCCCTTGCTGAGCAGCAGCCGGTCCCTTTCCGGGTCGCTGGCATTGTCCGGGCTGATGTTCATCTGATTGAAATACAGCGCAACCAGAATGTCCATCACGCTCATATCGCCGCCAATATGCCCGCCCCTTGCTGCCATCACCATGTCCAGCACATGCTGCCGCAGCCGGCAGGCCAGTGCTGTCAGATTCTCTGCCATTGCATTACACCTCGTCAAAGGTCACATCTTCCCCGCGCAGGTAGGCCTTCACCTTCTCCTCAATAGGGTCGTACAGGTCAGGCTTCAGGCCCAGGTATTTGCAGGCCTCATACACAACGGGCACCACATCCCCATGGATTGCGGCTACATGGTGGATGTACGGCCCTTCAACAATCTTGGCCTCCAGGCGCTTCAGGTTGGCAACCTCCACCCACACATAGGTTCCCCGGGTGAAAGGCCCGTCAATGCCCCGTGCGTGCCCCAGGAGAACGGAGTATTCCCCGTTGTCCCCGTCAAAGCGCACCAGGCTCATAGGCCCGTGTTTGGCCTGGGCAGAAAGGGCACCATTGTCCGGGAAAGCCACCGGCGTGCAAATGCTGGGCTTCTCCCGGGCCACGGAAATGGGCCACGGGCCGCAGTGCTGCAGCAATTCGCCATTGTCGTTATCCGGATGGCGCACCGTCCAGTCTGAAAACATCACCCGCCGCCGGTTCATGGCGGCAGCCTCAGCCATCAGCTGGGAAATGGCGCCGTGGATGTCCGTTTCGCACACCACGGGAATGCCCTCCTCGTTCAGCAGGGCATTGGCAGCACAGGGCATGATGTGAATTTCGTCCTGCAGGGCATTCCAGCACTGCAGGGCAATGGCGTTGCAGCCATAGCGCCGGGTCAGGCTTTTCATGGCCACCTTCAGGGCTGCCACGGTTTCCAGGCCTTCATCATCAATGCAGCAGTTCATATTCTCCCGGCAATAGGCCACCACCTGGGCCACCTGGGTGCCCTCTGCCCGGCAGCGCTTCATCTCTGCATACAGCTCCGGCAGCGGCACCGGCGCCAGCTGAATGCCAAAGCGCTCCAGCAGTTCGCCTTCGTTGCACATGGTGGACCAGAAGTCAAAGGGCCTGGGGCCGATCTGCAAAATCCTTGTCCGGCGGAAAGTGCGCACCACATTGCACACCGCCAGGAAGTCCTTCACGCCCCGTTCAAAGGCTGCATCCTCCAGGCTGCAGTTGTTCAGGTAGGTGAAAGGCACCCCAAAGCGGCGCAGCACCTTGCCCGTGGCAAACAGGCCGCACTGGCTGTCCCGCAGGCGCATGCCGTTTTCGTCCGGGCGCTCGTCCCTGGGGCCCCAGAGCAGCACGGGCACCTGGAGTGCCTTGGCCAGGCGCGCGCACTCGTATTCCGTGCCGAAGTTGCAGTGGGCCAGCAGCAGTCCATCCACCTTTTCCCGCTGAAATTTGGCAATGGTTTTCTCCAGCCCTGCATCGTCATACAGCAGGCCTTCCTGGTTCACATCATCAATATCCACAAAGGAAACGCCAAGCTCCTTCAGCCGGCAGGCGGTTTTCCTGCGAAATTCCACAGCGGCAGGCGCGCTGAAAATTGCCCGGCGGGTGGGTGCATATCCCAGCTTGATGTTTGTCATAGGCTTGTGCATCCTTTCGTTGTTGACTTTCTTCCGGGGCGGCTTATCCCTTCACACCGCCGGCGGTAATGCCCTCCACAAAGTATTTCTGTGCCGCAAAGAACAGCACCACCAGGGGCAGCACCACCACGCATGCCATGGCCATCACCTTGCCCCATTCCACCACCGATTCGGCGTCCAGCGTCATCCGCATGGCCAGGGAAACAGGATACTTGCTGGTGGAGTTGATGTAAATCAGCGTATCGAAATAGTTGTTGTACGTCCAGGTGAACTGGAGCAGCCCGGCAGAGAACATAGCCGGCTTCAGGAGCGGCATCAGGATGGTGACCAGCGTGCGGAAGGTGCCGCAGCCGTCAATATACGCCGCTTCATCCAGATCCATGGGGATGGAGCGCATGAACTGCACCATCTGATAGATGAAGAAGGGATAGCACCCCAGCAGCGCCGGCACATAAAACGGCAGATAGGTATCAATCCAGCCAAACTTGTTGAACAGCATGTATCTTGGAATGATGATCACCGTGTTGGGCAGCATCAGGGTAGCCAGCAGAATGGTGAACAGCAGCTTTTTCGACTTGAAATGAAACCTGGCAAACCCATAGGCTACAATGGTGCAGGAAACCACCGTCAGCAGCACCACAGGAATCACCAGCAAAAACGTGTTTTTGAAAAACACCCAGTAGTCATACTGTCCGTTGCCTGCCCAGCCCTTCACATAGTAGTCAAAGGTGAATTGCTCCGGCAGAATCCTTGTACTGCCGAAGATTTCTGCATTGGTTTTGAATGAGGCCAGGAACATATACACAATCGGGAAGATCAGCGCCACACCCAAAAGGGCAATCACCGCATAGGTCAGGGCCTTGGAAACAGCTTTTCTCTTCATGCCGGTCTCCTCCTTACACGCCGCCGTTGTCGTCATAGTGCACCCACACGCTGGAAGAGCGCATCAGCACCAGGGTCACCAGCAGGATGATGGTGAAAATGATCCAGGAGGTGGCGCTGGCATAGCCCATTTTGTAATAGCTGAAGCCGTCCATATACAGCTTCATGCCCAGCACATAGGTGGACTTGACAGGCCCGCCCTTGGTGATGACGAAGGCGGAAGTAAAGTTCTGCAGCGCCTGAATCAGCTGCATCAGCAGGTTGAAAAGAATGATGGGAGAAATCTGCGGAATGGTAATGTTAAAGAAGGTGCGCACCTTGCCTGCGCCGTCGATCTCCGCGGCCTCGTACAGGTGCTGGGGAACGTTTTTCAGCGCCGCCAGGAAAAGAATCATGGAGGAGCCAAACTGCCATATTTCCATCAGGCAGATGGTGGTCATGGCAATGCCTGGATTGCCCAGCCAGGAAACAGCCGGCAGGCCCATGGCCTGAATGAAGCTGTTGACAATGCCCTTGTCGTTGAACATCAGCTTCCACAGGGAGCACACGGCTACGCTGCCGCCAAAAAGGGAAGGAATGTAATACACCGTGCGGATGAAGTTGATGCCCCGCACCTTCTGGTTCATCAGGATGGCCACAATCAGCGCAAGAACCAGCTTGCCGGGCACCGTCATCACCGTATAGCGCAGGGTGGCAGACATGGAGTTCCAGAATTCCCTGTCCTTTGTAAACAGCTTGATGTAATTGTCCAGGCCAATGAATTTCGCTTCGGACATGATGGAATAATCGCAAAAGGAATAGCACAGGGACGTGATGAAGGGATACAGCTGAAGAACAAGGAAGCCTATCAGCCAGGGCAGCACATAGAAGAAGCCCTGCGCGTCCCGGGAGATGGCGATTTTTCTTCCCGCCTTGGTGGATTGCATGGTAGAACCTCCTTTTTGCATGGATCATCCTCATGTACGCAAAAGGAGGGAAAACCAAGGAAGCGGCTTTCCCTCCCAGCGATACATCAGCCTATCACTTGGCCAGCTCCTGATACTGGTCTATCACAATCTGCGCAGCCTCCTCGGGGGAAACCATGCCGTAGGCCATTTCCTCGATCTCAGCGGTGATGATGGCCTTGGCCTGAGAGGTGGAGCCAATGGGATCGTTCGCCAGGCCGTTATAGGGGTTCAGCACATCCACGGCAGCAGCCAGGATGGGATCCATGTTCCCTTCGCTGGAAACGATCTCCCGGGCAAAGGCCGTGGGCGGCACAGAGCGCTGGGTGCTCAGGGTGGAAACAGCCTTCTCGTTGTTGTAGAAATAGTTCAGGAACAGGATGGCGGCATCCACATTCTTGCTGTTCTTGGAAACGGTCAGGATCTGAGGGCAGCCGATGATCCAGCCATTGTTCAGGGCGCCTTCCGCCACAGGCAGCTGGCCCACGATGTAGTTGGCATCGGGCCGTGCAGCCATCATCACATTAGCGGTGGAGATGTAGGTCAGGGTGCAGACGTACTTGCCGGCAATCCAGTCCGGGTCGGACTGCATGCTGTCGCCGGCGTACTGGGTCATCACGGAGATGGGCGCCACCGTTTCGTTGTCGAAGAATTCCTTGATCAGGCTGTAGGTCTTGGTCAGGTTCTCCTTGGTGGCCAGCAGGGCGCCGCTTTCCACATCGAAGAGGGTGGTGCCGGAAACCTGCTTGGTGTAGTTGTTCACCAGCATGTTGTTCAGGTAATCCACATTGGTCTGCAGCAGGTAGTATCCCTTTTCCCGGGCAGCCTTGCCCCAGGCGATCATGTCTTCCCAGGTATAGGGCTTGGTGAAATCAGCACCGATTTCGGCAGCCAGGTCGGCGTCCACCAGCATGCAGGCACCGGCAATACCGGTGGGGATGCCCAGCTGCACGCCATCGTAGCAGCCGGTAATGGTGGAAGCGCTGATGGCAGCCATGTCGAAGTTGGAGAAATCAAAGCCGGCATCCACCAGGTTTACAAACGAATCGCCGGACTTGACAAACTGGGGCATGGTTTCCGGATCCACCTGCATAATGTCAGGTTCCGTGCCGGACTGGAGCTGGGTAGCCAGCTTGTCATGATAGCCATCGCTGCTGCCGTATTCACCGTCCACGGTAATCCAGGGATACAGCTCCTGGAACTGCTTGATAACCTCCATGGTGGCGGCATTGCGGCTGTCACCGCCCCACCAGCTGAAGCGGATGGTTACAGGCTCATGCTCCTCAGCCATGGCCGGCACCAGCGACAGGCACAGCATCACTGCAAGAATCAGGGCAACAAACCGGGTTTTTTTCATTGCGGGTTCCTCCTCTTGTGCTGTTCTGAATTATTCAGCAAATTAACAATTCAATCTGAATAATTCAATTTCTGGCTTAATACTATCACCGTAATTCAGTTTTGTCAATAAAGAAATGAAAAGAATTTTGCATATTTGGTCAGCTTTCAGTCAATCGTCACATTTCCTCCACACAGATTTAATAGCTGATAACTTAATTATTTAGTGAATAGCTATTGACGAACCCACCGGAATTGTTTATAATAGGCAGCGAAGCTGCATCATACGGAGGTAAAAGCACATGGGAATTTCAGCAAAGGAACTGGCTGCCCGCATCAGCGTATCTCCCGCCACCGTGTCCATGGTGCTGAACAACAAACAGGGCATTGGCGAAGAAACCCGCAGGCGCGTGCTGGAGGCCGCCCGGCAATATGGCTATGACCTGAGCAGGCATGCTGCCACCCTTCCTTCGCCTGCCCAGAGCGATTATTCCATTCACTTTGTGCTGTTCAAGCGGCACGGCGCCGTGGTGGCGGATACCCCCTTCTTTGCCGAGCTGCTGGAAGGCTTCACCCAGGCCTGCACCGCCATGAAGTGCCCCTATAAGGTTTCCTACCATTACTATACCAAGGATTTTGCCCAGCAGGTGCAGGCCAACGGCTATCAGGATGCCTCCGGCCTGATTCTTCTCGGCACCGAAATGGAACCTTCCGACATCCAGCAGTTTCTTTCCCTGGGGATTCCCTGCGTGATTCTGGACTGCTATTACGATGAAATTCAGGCTGATTTCGTTTTGATCAACAATGTACAGGGTGCCTATCTGGCCACCAAACACCTGATCGACAGCGGGCACAGAAGCATCGGCTATCTGCGTTCCTCCCGGCGCATCGCCAACTTTGAGGAGCGGGCCAACGGGTATTACAACGCCCTGCGCCGCCACGGCATCGATACCTCACACCCCTATGTGTTCAGCCTTGCGCCCACGGCGGATCAGGGCTATGAGGACATGCTTCAATGTCTTTCCGGGGAACCGCCCCTTGCCACCGCTTATTTTGCCGATAACGACATTATTGCCGCCGCCGCCAGCCGGGCCTTTGCGGAGAAAGGCCTGCTCAGCACCCGTCCCATTTCCATCATCGGCTTTGACGATATGCCCTTCTGCCAGCTGATGACGCCGGCGCTGAGCACCATGCGGGTGGCCAAGCGCTCCCTGGCAACCATTGCCGTGGACAGGCTGATTGAAAAACTGCGCCAGCCTGCATCCACCTGCAGGAAAATCTCCATCGCCACTTCCCTCATCTCCCGGGATAGCGTTTACCCCCGCAATACGGAAACGGAGTGATCCACATGGTACACTTTGGCATTCACCAGGGAAAGAAACCACGCCTGATCCTGAATACCGATGCAAAAAACGAGGTGGACGACCAGTTTGCCATCGTCCACGCCCTTCTGTCCGAGGCCATTGACCTGCGGGGGATCATCTCCGCCCATTTCGGTCAGGAACGCTCCGCCCACAGCGAGCAGGATAGCTATGACGAAATTCTTCACCTGATTGACCTGATGGGCATCACCCCCCAGGCGCCCGTTGTTCACGGTGCCGGATGCGCCCTGGCAAACAGGGAAACGCCCATTGATTCTCCCGGTGCCAGGCTGATCCTTCAGGAATCCATGAAGGACGATCCCCGTCCCCTGTACATTGCCTTTCTCGGCCCCCTGACGGACATGGCCTCCGCCCTGCTGCTGGATCCTGCGCTGCAAAGCAGGAATATCCGGGTGATTTGGATTGGCGGGCGCAACTGGCCCTGCGGCGGCTGGGAATACAACCTGAGCAACGATCCCATTGCTGCCGGGCTTGTGTTCGGCTCCCAGGCGGAGCTGTGGCAGGTTCCCCGGGATGTGTACCGCATGATGCCCGTGGGCTTTCCCGAGCTGTACACCCGGGTGCGCCCCCATGGTGCCATCGGCCGCTACCTGTGCGACCAGGTGATTCGCTTCAATAGTGCCGATTCTCTTTCCCCGGCTGGTTTCCGCATCCTGGGCGACTCCCCCGCCGTGGGCCTTGTGCTCTATGATGATTGCGGACAGTACCAGTGGCGCAGCGCACCTGAGCTGGACGGCATGCTTCACTACGTTCATACCGGGAAGAACCGTCCCATCCGGGTTTATCAGAGCATCGACGCACGCTTTATCCTGGAGGATCTCTTTGCGCTGCTCCAGCTTTTCTCCCAGGCATAATCTTTCACGAAGGGAGGCACACCATGGCGGATAATCCCATTTTCAGCGGCTGGTGCTCCGATCCCAGCATGGTGCGTGTAGGCAAGGACTACTACATCGCTTCCTCCACCTTTGAGTGGATGCCCGGCATCAACCTGTTTCACTCCAGGGACATGGTGCACTGGGAACAGCTGCCCAGCGCCCTTCAGGACGATGCCCTTGTGCCCCTTGAGGGCCTTGAACCCTCCTGCGGCATATGGGCTCCCAGCCTGACCTGGGCAGACGGTATGTTCTATCTGGCTTATACCATCGTGCACACCGCCCGCTACCGCTTCAAGGACACCCACAATTACCTGATAACCTCCCGTGATATCCTTGGCCCCTGGTCTGCGCCGGTTTTTCTGAACTGTGCCGGCTTTGACCCATCCATCTTTCACGATGACGATGGGCGCAAATACCTGGTGACCCAAACCATGGAGCACCGCACCGCCTTCAGCCGTTTTCGCGGCGTCAGCGTGCAGGAGCTGGACGCCGGCACCCTTCGCCCCACGGGCAGCCCCAGGGTTGTTTTTGCCGGAACAGACCGCGGCACCACCGAAGGGCCTAACATCATCCGCCGGGGTGAATGGTATTACATCACCGCCGCCGAGGGCGGCACCGAGTTTGGTCACTGCGTTACCATGGCCCGCTCCCGCAGCATCTGGGGCCCCTATGAGGTTGACCCGCAAAACCCCATGCTTACCAGCACCGGCAGCGATTGCCTGCTCCAGCGTGCCGGTCACGGCCAGCTGGTGACCGATCCCCAGGGAAAATGGTACATGGCGCACCTGGGCTCACGCCCGCTGGAGGGAAGCTGGAGCATCCTGGGCCGTGAATGCGCCATACAGAACATCCACTGGTCTGAGGACGGATGGCCGCGGATTGCCGGCAGCACCGGCACTTCCCTGCCCTGCGAAACCTTTGTTCCGCCGGATGTGCCGCCGGTTGATTACCCCCGGGAGCCGGAAACCATTGCTCTTGGCGATGGACTGCCCACCTCCTGGATGACCCTGCGCCGCCTGTGGCAGCACTGCGGCATCAGCTTCACCGCCCGGCCCGGCTGGATGCGCATCACCGGCGGCAATTCCCTGTGCTCCCATTTTCGCCAGCATCTTGCCGCCCGCCGGGTGCAAAGCCTGCGCTGCACCGGCACCGTCCGCCTGTCCTTTGCTCCCAGGAACCCAAACCACATGGCAGGCCTTGTGTGCCTGTACAACTGTGACAACTGGCACTACCTGGCTCTCAGCTGCGATGGCAGCGGGCTTCCCACCCTTACCGTCACCACCTGCGAAAACGGGCAGACGGAGGACAGAACAGTGCTTTCCCTTTCCGGTGGCGGCACCGAATACCTGCTGTCCGCCTGCATCCATGGCGGTGCACTGCGTTTCTCCTGGTCGCTGCCGGGAGGCGCCCTGCAGGCCATTGGCCCGGATCTGGATATGCGCATCCTGTCCGATGAGCATGTGCAGGGCAACGGCTTTACCTCCGCCATGCTGGGCGTTTGCTGCCAGGATCTGCAGGGCGATGGCTGTGCAGCGGATTTCCAGTGGTTCACCTATTGTGCACAATAAAAATGCAGGCACCCGCCGAATGATGCGAGTGCCTGTTTTTTTGTGTATTTTGATGATCCGCCGCGTTTAGTCAAGGTCGCCGTTGTTCTTGTCCTGCTGGAAGCCGCCGTTCTGCTCCGGGCGATAGCTGGCGGTATAGCCATTCTGCTGGGCCTGCTGGGCGCGATAGGCGCTACGGCGGCCGGTGGGACGGGCAGGTTCGCCGGCTTCAGGGTTGCGGTAGCTGGCGGTGTAGTCCGCAGGCTTTTCGGTTTCTGCCGGCCGGGCATAGGGCTGGGCCGCAGGGCGCCTGGCCTGCTGGGCAGTCTGGTTGGGGTAGGTGCCCGTCCGGGGCTGATTGGCCTGTGCATTGCGGGCATAGGGCCTGGCCTCGGCATGGCGCTGCTGCTGGGCAGCCTGGGCCCGGCGGGCCGCTGCGCGCTGGGCAGCCCGGCGCTTGTTGTTGGTGTAGGTCACATACACATACACGCCGCCGCCAATCAGTGCAATCACCGCCACAGCGATGATCCATCCCAGAATACCGCTGCCGCCTTGCTCCTCCTGGTCGGTGGGATACACCACATCCATGGTGGGGATAGGCTCCAGGGTAACGGTTGGCACCGGGGGGATGGTCACGGTTTCCGTGGGCACAGCGGTTTCAATGGGTTCGGGGGTCGCAAAGGGGTCAAAGGGCTCGTAGCTTACATTCAGGCCGCTGTTGGGGTTGGTCCACTTGTCCACGGTCTGATCCTCAGCCGGCACCACACCGCCGCCAGTGTAGTCCTGATCGGTACTGGTGCTGCTGTTGTTGGAAATGCCCTTCAGGTAGTTGTCGCTCTCCAGGAAGGTTTCCAGCTCGTCCATGGTCATGTGCTTGAAGTACTTGCCGTGGACATAGCCTTCCTGCCCGCCATAGGTTACCCGATACCAGGTAACGCCGTTGACCTCCGTGGAGCCAAGCACCAGGCACAGGGCATACTGCTTCAGCTCCCTGATGCGGCTGGAGGAGGTGGTAGCCTCCTTCCGGAAGTTCACCGAGCTGCCGGACACATACCCATAGCTGGAAAGGCTTTCCGGGTTATAGGGCTGCACAGTGCCTTCAGGGGAAGGTTCTGGGGTGGACAGGCTGTCCAGGTAGGCGTTTTCCTCCTGCACGGTCATCATCCGCAGCATATCGGCGCGGATGTAGCCCCATTGGCCGTTGTACTGCACCACATGCCAGGCTTCGCCATCGGTATACTGCTGGTCGTTCACATACACCGCAGTGTTCTGCATCAGCACGTCAATGATGCTGGCCATGGTGCTGGCCTGATTGCGGAAGTACACATCATCGCCCACAGTGTAGGCATAGCCGCTGATTTTCATCGGTTCCGGGGTTGCAGGCGCAGGGGTGGGGGTAGCGGTGGGGTGCTCCTCCTCCCACTTGCTGATGTAGTAGGCTGCCTCCTCCTGGTTAATGCGGCGCAGGCTGCTGTCCGGAATGTAGCCGGACACATTGTCCAGCGTGGTGGAAAGGCTCCAGCTCTGCCCATCAGCAAAGCTCTGGCCGGAAACCATCACCAGTTCGCTTTCCTCCAGCCGGGCAATGATGCTGCTGTCCGCCGTGCTGATTTCCGTGCGGATAGCCACCGCGCCTGTGGTCAGCGCATAGCCAACATACTGGCTGGGCTCCTGGGTGGGGGTAGCCGTCGGCTCCTGGGTAGGGGTATCCGTTGGTGCCTGGGTGGGGGTGGGCGTAGCGTTGTCCTCCGCCCACTGGTCAATGTAGAATTGGGCCTCCTCGCTGTTGATATGCCGCAGGTTGCTATCCGGCACAAAGCCTTCGGCGCCATCCAGGGTGGTCACATGGCTCCAGGTGTTCCCATTGGCAAACTCCTGGCCGGAAACCATCACCAGCTGTTTCATCTGTGTCAGGTAGGTGATGGTGTCATCGCCGCCATTCACCTGGCTGCGCAGGGCCACATTGGTGGTGGTCAGCGCATAGCCGGTGTACACCTCCGGCACAGGGGTGGGTGCCTGGGTGGGTACTTCGGTAGGTTCCTGAGTGGGTACTTCGGTGGGTACCTGAGTGGGTACTTCGGTGGGTACCTGAGTAGGCACTTCGGTGGGCGTCTGGGTAGGCTCATCAGGATGATCCAGCTGCCCGGCGGTATAGGGCGGAATGGGCGTTGCCATTTCATTGTTCATCCAGCTGTCGCTTTCCGCCTGGGACATGACGCTCAGGCAGGAAGTGCTGACGAAATACATCTTTCCATCCACCAGCACCCGCGTCCAGGATTCGCCCTTGGCGTTCAGCTCCTCCCGCAGCAGGTAGACCACCGTGCCCTTAGCCAGGCGCCTATCAATGTTGGAATCCTTCTTTTCCGGCGCAGTACGCAAGGCCGTTTTGGTCATGGTAATGGTACCAAACCGGTTGATCATCTCGCCCTGCGGGATGGGTGTTTCCACCACCGGCACAGTCGTGGGCACTTCGGTAGGAACTTCGGTGGGTACCTCAGTGGGAACTTCGGTAGGAACTTCGGTGGGTACCTCAGTCGGTTCTTCGGTGGGTTCCTCGGTGGGAACTTCCGTGGGTACCTCAGTGGGTTCTTCGGTAGGAACCTCAGTGGGAACCTCGGTGGGTTCTTCAGTAGGAACCTCGGTGGGAACCTCGGTGGGAACCTCGGTGGGAACCTCGGTGGGTTCTTCAGTAGGAACCTCAGTGGGAACCTCGGTGGGTTCTTCGGTAGGAACTTCCGTGGGTTCTTCGGTAGGAACCTCAGTGGGAACCTCGGTGGGAACCTCGGTGGGTTCTTCAGTCGGTTCCTCGGTGGGCTGTTCATTCACCGCAAACCAGAAGGTCACTTCCGCAGGCGTTGCGGCGCCATCGCCGGCAACCTGCACATTCACGGAAGAATCGCCCTGAATTGTGTAACCCTCGATGCTGTAGGCGTTGATGTAATTGTCCTGGCCCTCGTAGCAGGTTGCGCAATAGTCCTCCGCCAGCGGATTGCCGTTGGCGTCCAGGTGCCGCACCAGCACGCTGGCCTGGGCAGGCTGGTTCTCGCTGAACCAGAAGGTCACTTCCGCAGGCGTTGCGGCGCCATCGCCGGCAACCTGCACATTCACGGAAGAATCGCCCTGAATGCTGTAACCCTCAATGCTGTAGGCGTTGATGTAATTGTCCTGGCCTTCGTAACAAGTGGCATAGTAGTCCTCCGCCAAGGGATTTCCGTTGGCGTCCAGGTGCCGCACCAGCACGCTGGCCTGGGCGGGCTGGTTCTCGCTGAACCAGAAGGTCACTTCCGCAGGCGTTGCGGCGCCATCGCCGGCAACCTGCACATTCACGGAAGAATCGCCCTGAATG
>CAYMOM010000012.1:0-29783 GCA_964391995.1 uncultured Faecalibacterium sp. | reverse complement strand
TGCACACGTCCATCAGCACCTGGGTGCGCTCCCGGGCCTGGGCGTTTTCGTAGGTAACGGAATGATCCTTCTCATCATGCCCGATGTCCTGGAAATGCTGGCGCACAGCCGCATGAATGGGAATCTCCCGCTGGGTGATGCCCAGGGTGGTCATCAATTCCAGGGCGGATTGATACGTCCAGTCCGTGGTGCCGAAGCAGGGCATGGTGACGCCCAGAATATTGGTGCGGGGCAGGCCCAGCAGGTCAGCGGCCTTCACCGCTGCCAGCAGCGTCAAGGTGGAATCCAGCCCGCCGGAAATGCCAACCACCGCCTTGCCGCCGGTGATGGACATGCGCCGTGCCAGCGCCCGTGCCTGCATGGCGAAAATCTCCTGGCAGCGGGCCGTACGCTCCGCCTTGTCCGCAGGAATGAACGGCTGCTTGCTGATGTGCAGGTCAGGCGCCGCATCCTCTGCCAGCAGCAGCCGGCCCCAGATCAGCTCCTGGCTGACGGGGGTGTTCATCGCAGCAGCACAGTCGCCAAACATGGGGCTGCGCATGCGGTCGGCCCGGATGCGCTCCACATCCACATCGGCGGTCAGCAGGTAATCGCTGGCGATGAAGTCCCCATTCTCCTTCAGCACATCGCCGCAGCAGGCAAACAGGCTGTGCCCGGCATAGAGCAGGTCGGTGGTGGATTCGCCATAGCCGGCGTTCACCAGCACATAGCCACACAGGCACCTGGCAGACTGCTGGGCCGCGCAGGCCCGGCGGAAGGTCCGGCGGCCAACAATTTCACTCATGGCGGAAAGGTTCAGGATGATCTCCGCACCGGCCAGCGCCAGCTCGTTGCCGGGGGCCATGGGGGCGAAAAGCTCCTCCCCCATTTCAATGCCGAAGGTCACGCCGTCGGCACTGGTGAAGGTGGTGCGGCGGTTCAGCTGCCAGTCCTCCTCGCCAATGGTCACATAGCCGGCGCCATCGGTGCGGAAGTGGCGCTTCTCTGCCGCCATGGTCTGGGGCACCACGCCCTCAATTCCATCGCAGGAAAGCACCACGGCGCAGTTGTACAGGCCGCTGCGGCCTTCCAGGGGTGCACCCACCACGGCGGTCAGGCCTTCCGGGCAGTTTTCGCAAAGGGACGTCAATGCCCCTTGAACCTGCTCCAGCAAAGGGCGCTGGAACACCAGATCGCCGCAGCTGGCGCCCGTCAGGGACAGCTGGGGGAACACCACCAGGCTGGCGTTTTGTGCCTTGGCCTGGCGCATCCACTTCAGGTGCTCCTGCACATTTTCCTCCACATGGCCCAAATGCACCTGCGGCACCGCTGCCGCAATGCGAACCAATCCGTTCATCATCATTCCTCCTTCAAAATGCAAGCAGGTTGACGCGGGGTTTCCCCTCATTGATTTCCACCAGGGCCATGCGTCCATCCGCCGCGCTGCCGGGGTTCACCAGCAGGGCGCGGCGCATTTCCATCGCAGGCAGGTGGGTATGCCCGAACAGTACCAGGCTGCAGCCATATTCCCGGGCGGCATCGTCCAGGTAGGTCATGGTGGATTTCACATGGTAGCGGTGCCCGTGGGTCAAAAGCACCTTTGCGCCGTCCAGGGAGAGCACCAGCCTTTCCTGCAGGTCCGGAATGCCAAAGTCGTTATTGCCGCGCACGCAGTACAGGGCGGCATGCTCGTCCCTGGCGCGGATGAAATTCTCCAGTCGGCGGAAGTCATAGGCGCCGTCGCCGCAGTGGATGTAGCAATCCGCCGGGCCGGTGGTTTTCCACAGCTGCTCCAGCATCCAGCGGACATTGTCGTCATGTCCGTGGCTGTCGCTCATGACAATACAGCGCATCAGGCATGCAGCTCCTTCATCATGTCCAGCATTTTGGCACAGGCCCGGGCACGGTGGCTCACCCGGTTCTTGTCCTCCTGGGAAATTTCAGCAAAGGTCTGGTTCAGCGGCTCGTACAGGAAAAGCGGATCGTACCCGAAGCCGCCTTCTCCCCGCTCCTTTTCCAGCAGCACACCGGGGCACACGCCCTCGGCCACCAGGGTATCGCGGCCGGGGAGCTTCAGGGCGATGGCGCAGTGGAAGGCGCAGTTCCGCCGGGTTTTGCCGTTCATCCGGCGCAGGAGCAGAGCGTTGTTGGCGGCATCGTCCCCGTGCTCGCCGGCGTACCTGGCGGAATAAACGCCCGGCTCGCCGTCCAGGGCGTCCACCATCAGGCCGCTGTCGTCCGCCAGGGCAGGCAGACCCGTGGCGGCGCACACCGCCTCGGCCTTGATGGCTGCATTGCCGGCAAAGGTGGCGGCGTTTTCCTCAATGTTGGCATGGAAGCCCGCAGCGCTCATGGGCACCACCGTGTAGTATTCGCCAAAGATGTGCTGCAGCTCGCGAATCTTGTGCTCGTTGCCGCTGGCAGCCACCAGCACAGGCTTGGGGGCAATGTGCCGGGCACGCTCCCCCAGGGCGTCCCGCTGGGCGCGCATCAGCTGCTCAATGCCTTGCTGGCCGTATTGCATCAGGGTGTTCAGCTCATCGGGGGTGAAGGCCCGGCCCTCGCCGGTGCCCTGCAGCTCGATAAACTCGCCCTTTTCGTTCATCACAAAGTTCATGTCCACATCGGCGCCGCTGTCCTCCTGGTAGCACAGGTCGCAGCAAGGTGTGCCCTCCACCACGCCGCAGGAGATGGCCGCCACCTGGTGCACAATGGGGGAAACCAGCAGCTTGCCTTCCGCCACCAGCTTATCCACCGCGCAGGTTAGGGCCACCATGGCACCGGTGATGGAGGCTGTTCTTGTGCCGCCATCGGCCTCCAGCACATCGCAGTCCAGGGTGATGGTGCGTTCCCCCAGGGCCTGCATGTCCACAGCCTGGCGCAGGCTGCGACCGATGAGCCGCTGAATCTCCACGCTGCGGCCGTCCTTCTTGATGCCGTCCCGCTTTTTCCTTTGGGCGGTGGAGGCTGGCAGCATGGCGTATTCCGCCGTCACCCAGCCCTGTCCCTTCCCCCGCAGGAAGGCCGGCACACCCTCTTCCACCGAGGCGGTGCAGATCACCCGGGTGTTTCCCGTGGCAATCAGGCATGAACCTGCCGCCGTGCGGACAAAATCAGTCTGTATGGTCGCCTGGCGGGGCTGCTCCGGGGCGCGTCCGTCAAATCGCATGGCTTCATCCTCCGTTCATATTTGTACGTTATATTGTTCTCCTCCCCGGTGGTTTTTCCTGCTTTCCGGGGGTGAAAAAAAGGAATCCGCCCCTGTGCGGCGAATTCACTACATGTTCATTCCATTGATTCAAAAGAAAGGAACCTTCCCGTGAAAAAGCTCATTGAAAAGTATTTTACCGATGTGTGGAACGTGCCCAATGTGCTGACCATGCTGCGCATGGTGCTGATCCCCGTGTTTGTGGCGGTGTTCGCTGCCGGGCACACCAAATGGGCGCTGGCGGTTTTTCTGGCCGCCAGCCTGACCGATGCGCTGGATGGTCACATTGCCAGAAAGTATAACCTGATCACCAACTTTGGCAAGCTGATGGACCCCCTGGCAGACAAGCTGATGGTCTGCACGGCGCTGATCTGCCAGGGCGTGCAGGGGGTGATCCCCTGGGCGGCCATCATCATCGTGATGGTGAAGGAGCTGCTGATGGTCATCGGCGGTGCCTTCATGCTGAAAAAGGGCGTGGTGGTATACAGCAACCTGCTGGGCAAGGCAGCCATGTGCGCCTTTGTGGCAGCGCTGGTGCTGAGCTTCTTCCACAGCGAGTTTGCCGGCCTGGGGGTTCAGGTGGACGGCATTGTGCTGTATATTGCCGTGGTGCTGACCGTTCTGGCCATGCTGAACTACGCCTGGCAGGCCTGGAAAACCCTGAAGCCCAAGGCCTGATCCATCAGAAATTGCCGCCGTTCCAGCCCCAGGTGGCAATCTCCTGATACGCCACATAAATCCTTGCCGGGTCAATCTCCAGCTCCTCCGCCAGAATGTCGGTCAGGGCGCTGGTAAGCGCAGCATAGGCATCCTCGCTGGCGGAACCGTAAATCTTCACCTGGCAGATGGCGCAGGGCTCGTCCTCGCCCTTGAAGTACATGTGGGCATCATCCTGAAAGGAGAGCATCAGCCAGCTTTCGCTTTTGCCGGGAATCAGCTCAATGGCCTCCCCCATGCGCTGCTTGATGGTCTGCTCCTTCCTGCCGGAAATGCCCACGTTGGTCATGGTCTGAATGTATGGCATATGGATATGCTTCCTCCTTGCGTGCTTCCTTGTGCAGCCCGGCCCCGGCCCGGCTGCTTTTTGCATGCACCATTATAGCGGAAGCCGCAGGGAATGGCAATCGCTTTTTGATAATATGTCAAAAAGATTGCGCTCTTCAGGACATTTTCCTTTCTCCTGCCGGCATCATGGATGACTGGAAACAGCACTGCCAGGACGGCACCCTGACCGATGACCGCATCAGCCTTGTTTGCCGCGATGTGCTGGACGCCCTGAACAAGCGGCCTGCCGGAGGCCCAGACGATGCTTGGCAAGTGGTATGCAGCCGGCAACTACGTTACCAAAAACCCTGAAACGGCCCGGTATTGGCTGCGCCTTGCCAGCGCCAAGGGCAACATGGAAGCCCAAAGGCAACTGGCGGAATTAGGGTAACGGTTGGCAGGCAGAACAGCACAGCGTCCACCCGTATTCCCCGGAGCCCAGCTCGTGCACGGTGCCATCGGGCAGGTACACCGTGGCAGAGGTATTTGCCGGAATGGTGCAGGTGTAATGGATGCAGCCATTTTCCCGCCGCCAGCCGCTGGCGATGGTGCCTGCCGGGCTGGCCACAGTGCCGCTGGCAAAATCCAGCATGCGCATATCCGGCTTCAGCAGGAAGTGCGTGAACCCGGGGTATTCCTCCTGGCGCTGGATGCCGAGGATCTCCTCGTACACCCAGGAGAGCACGCTGCCCAAGGAATAGTGGTTGAAGGAGTTCATGGCGTTGTAATCCCCAAAGCCGTTTTCCTGGGTGAAGGAGTCCCAGTGCTCCCAGATGGTGGTGGCACCCTGGGTTACCGGGTACAGCCAGGAGGGGAACTTCCGCTGGAGCAGCATGCGCCAGGCTTCCTGCCGGTGACCACTGCCGCTGAGGGCGCGGCTCACCAGCCCCGTGCCAAAGAACCCTGTGCTGACGCAGCAGCCGTTTTCCTCCACCTTCCGTGCCAGGTGAGCGCCCATGCGCACCGGGTCATCCGTGATGCCGTAGGCCAGCGCCAGGGCATAGGAGCACTGTGTATCGCAGATATCGCCGGCAGCGGTTCGGGTTCGCCCTGTTTGTGCATCAGCAAACGTATCATTCCAGTATTGGCGTATATCTGCCTTAAGTGCAGCAAACCTTGCCCGATCCTCCGTCCTTCCCAGCAGGGCGGAGATTTTTTCCATCAGCGCCGCTTCACGGTAGTAGAAGGCATGCCACAGGAGCCACGGGTCTGTTTCCTCAAAGGCCAGCCAGTCCGCCAGGGGGCCTATGCGGCTGGCATCCCCCTGGCCAGGCATGCCCAGGCCCGCCATGTAGTCCATATAGCGCTTCATGCCGGGATAGAAGCGGGCCAGGGTGCGCAAGTCGCCGTACTGCTGGTATAGCTCCCAGGCCATAAAGATGGTGGCGCACTCGTAGGTGATGCCGCCAAAGCCTGCGCCCACCGGTGCAATCTCCGGATAGCGGCCGCTTTCCTCCTGCAGATCTGCCATCGCCTGCAGGTTGCGCAGGTAAAAAGGCTGCAGGTTGCTGTTGTGCAGGGCCGTATGGCAAAACACGTGGGTATCGCCTGCCCAGCCCATGCGTTCGTTCCGCTGCGGGCAGTCCGTGGGAATGCTGATGAAATTGCACCACTGGGACCACTTCACATTCTCCACAAAGCGATTCAGCAGCTCATCGGAGCAATGAAAGCTGCCATCCCACTGCGTAATGGAGGAATACTGGTGGGCCTTGACCTCCTGCAGCACAGGCGCGCGGGTCACGCCGTTCAGCTCCACATAGCGGAAGCCGTGAAAGGTGAAGCGCGGACGGTAGGTTTCACCATCAGGGTCACCCCGGCAGATATACACATCCGTGCTTTCGGCGTCGCGGTAGTTTTCCTGCATCAGCCGACCGGTATTCCGCCCGTAGCGGGGCAGATCGGGGTAGAGCATCTCACCGTAGCGGATGTAAATGCGGGTTCCTGCCGGCTCATGGAAGGTAATCTCCGGCACACCGGCCATTTCCTGCTGAAAATCGTAGATGTGCACTCTTTTGCTTTGCCGGATGTGCTGCCGGGCCTGACGGGTTTCCACAATGCGCACCGGCGCATCGTAGCCGCCGATGAGCAGCGGCTCCCCTTCGTTCACGGCGGGCCATTCACGCCCAAAGCCGGGATCAAAGGCCGGGATGGGCGCAGGCGTGTACACCACGGGCTGCTCCCAGGTGCAGGGCATGTCCCGCCGGCGGGCATCATATTGCTCGCCCATGAAGAAGCCCGCATACTGCCACGGGCCGTCACCGGTGCAGCGCCAGGTCTCCGGCTGGGAAACAACCACCTGCCGGGTGCCATCCGCATAGTCCATCACCAGCTTGCACAGCAGCGCCTCCCTGTCGCCAAAGTAGTTGTAATTGGCCACGGTGTAGGTCTGGGCATCGCTCCACCAGCCGGAGGCCAGGGTGACATCCAGGGTGTTTTCGCCAGGGGTGAGCAGCTGCGTCACATCGTAGGTTTGGTATTGCAGGCGCCTGTCCAGCTGGGTCAGGCCAGGAGCCAGCAGGCTGTTGGTGATGACCTGCCCGTTGACCGCCGCCTCGTAAATGCCCCGGGCGGTGATGTACAGTCGGGCGCGGGTCAGCCCTTCACGGACGGTGCAGTCCCGGCGCAGCATGGGAATGGAGGTATTGGACGGGTCGGCGGTGATCTGCCTGTTCTGCACCACGAAGCAGCCGTCCTCCACCGGCAGTGCAGGGAAAATGGCTGTGCTGCCCGGGCGCTGGTCAATATACACAGCGCCCGGCGCACGCACGTTGGCAACCGTCAGGTTCCGAAACAGCACCCTGCCCTTTTCGCCGGCAAAGAAGCCGATCTCATTCAGCCGAGGATAGGTCAGCACATCGTTGCCGCCCCGGGGGTTGAGCACCCTGCCGGACAATTCGCACAGGCCGGTGGGCACATCCGCCGCCATACCGTCCAGATACGCCTGCGCCTGGTTGCCGGACACCAGCACGCTCAAGGTGTGGAAACGCTCCGCGTCCAGCAGGCCCGCCGGCAGCGCGGCGCTGGCAAAGGGTGCATCCGCCCTGTCCCCCGGCCCGTAGCCCACCCGGTAAATGTCCAGCGTCTGCATTCCTGCGTTGACCTCATACCGGATGTAGTTCTCCCCTGCCAGGCCATACTCGTTCAGGGATTCATCCAGCAGGCGGTAGTCGTTGGCGCCAAAGACAATGCCTGCCCGGTCTGCGCCATCCGCCAGGCGGAAGGCGGCCTCCACACGGAATACCCCCCGGGTTCGGGCCATCACGGTGCAGCGGGGCGCTGCAATCCACCGGGCGCCTTCCCACGCAGCGATGGAGGGGTTCATCAGCCCGGTTTCAAAGAAACCTTCGGCATCCGCTGCATGGCCGGCCCCGTCCCAAACCTGCAGGGAAACGGCATACCGCTGGCAAGGCTCCAGCGGCGCACCGGCATAGACAATATTGGCCGCGCAGGCAGTGCCCACCCGCCCGGTGTTCCACACCTCCGCCTGGTCGCTCTCCCTTTGCACCCGCAGCTGATAGGCCTGCTGGCGGACGTTCCGCCCCAGTGCCGCCAGCTGCCAGGAAAAGGCAGGAGCAGCTTCATCCAGCCCGATGGGGTTTTCCATGGATTCGGTCAACAGCTTGGTGATTTTCATCGGTATGCCTCCCATGCAGCAGGTGTGCTTGTTTACTACCCCATTATACCGTGGTTCACACCAAAAATGAAGAGCAAAAAAGGCGCCTGCACCCCACCAGGATGCAGGCGTCAAAGGCTTCCAGCGGGTTCATCAGGCCGGAAACCTTGTTTCCAGCGCGAGTAGCCGCTGCTCCAGCTCTGTCAGTCGGGCCGACAGCTCATAGGTCGCATTGCCCGGGTAAGCGCCGCCAACGTACAGCTTTTTCCTCAGCCAAACGGAACCTTCCTCGTCCACGGTAAAGCCGTTTTCGGGGTTGTTTGTGCCAATGCCCACAATGAAGCGGTAGTGTCCATCGGCGTCCGCTACGGCATTGCTGCCGCAGATCAGCGCGTGGTGACCGGCTGCGTTGCTCTTCTCGGCAGCCAGCACGTTCATTTTGTAGTCCCGGGGGACGGGGGTCATGGCATTGGCGCGGTCATCCATGTCGGCGCCGCCCAGGTACAGGGTGCCCTTCAGCCAGGCATTGCCGTATGCATCCAGGGTACAGGCATTGGAGCGCTCCTGGTCGGATTCGCCGTTGCCCACAATGTGGATGTAGCGCCCGCCAGTGGTGTCCTCCAGGTTATAGGCACCCTCCACATGCTGCCGATAGCCGCTAGCGATGGTCCCCTCGCCCTCTGCGTGGGAATAATAGCCGGAGGCAGTGGTTTTGTAGCCTTCCGCGCGGGAAAAGGGGCCGCTGGCCCTGGTGTCAGCCCCCGTGGCAATGGCACCCACGCCCAGGGCATAGCCATCGCTCTCCCGGGCAGCGTTCGGGCCTCGCAGCGACCATGTGGCCTTGCCGTTGCGGATGTTCAGCGCCTCCGGGGAGAGCTTGGCGCTGATCGCTGCATCCACGTCCTCCGGGGCAGGCGTCCAGTCGGTGGCGGTGTTGCCGCGCTCCAGCTTGATGTTCTTCACATACAGGTCGGCGTTGAAGCCGCCGTGAATGCCAAAGCTGTCATCCTGGTTGCCTTCATACAGGTCTTGCAGGGTAACGCTCATGCTGACCCGGGTGAAGGCCTCTGCGCTAATGCTCTCCAGCCGCGGGCCGGACACAATGTAGGCGTAGCTGTCCTTATTGTCCGGCTTGGAAGCCCAATAGCCCAGGTTGGGCGCACCTGTGCCCGGCTGACCCTTCACATCGGCAGAGAAGGTCACCGTATCGCCGGTTTTCAGCCCCAGAGCGTCCCGGAAGAAGCCAAACCCAGGCCCGTTGGAATTGCCCACGCCGGTTTCATCGGTGGTGAAATGCAGGCCGTCTTCCGTATATTCCTTGCCGGGCACGCTGTTGTGGGTGTACATCGGCCAGTTCCTGACACCCTGGCTGTCATCCGTCAGGGTGCTGCCCGTCAGCAGGTTGCGGCCGCCGACCTGCACGCTGTCCATGCTGCTGCTGACGCTGTAGGCCGCGGCGGTTTTCCCGTCGGTGTAGGTCATGAGGGTTCTTGTCCACAAATACGGCCTGGCAGCGGAGGTCGCAGGCGGCGTGTCCACCCAGGTGCCGGCAGGTGCAGCCGTGGGGGAATTCCCCGCCTGATAGGCAATGGTGCTGGAGGCGATCCCCTTTCCATCGGCACCCCTGGGAATGCCCAGGCTGAGCACCCCATCCCCATAGCTGGCGGTGGCCTGCCGGCCTGCCTCCAGGGTGGTGGCCTTGGCGGTCATGCATGCCACCTTTTCCGCCTTGGCAGCGGTGGTGCCGGCCTGGCCCGCAGCTGCGGCAGCGGTTTCTGCAGCCGCATCGGCCCGGGCTGCAGCGGTATCCGCAGCCTTGGCGGAGGCATTCGCCTTGGCGGCGGCTTCGCCGGCACTTTCGCCGGCAGCCTCCATGGCATCGATCTGCGCCAGCAGCTCCGAAAGGGAAGGCAGCAGCCGCTCGTTGTCCGCCAGCCGGTCGGTGCGGCTGGAAACCACATCCCCCACGCCCCAGAAGATGGTGTTCACCGCGTCCCCCTGGTTCAGCTTGATCACCAGGCTGAAACGCCCGTCGCAGGCATAGCAGCCAGCAGGCAGGGTGCAGGTGGCCTGGCTGCCCGCAGCCTGGCCAGTCATGGGCACGGTGCTGCCGTCCTGCCGGATGAAATAGCCCGTTACCGCTGCGCCATCCAGCTGAGCGGGCTGCCCGTCCCTGGTGCAGCGGATGCACAGCCGGTGAGCCTGGCTGTCGTGGCTGAGCAGTGCCTGGGGCATGCGGCGCTGCGTTATGCCCTGGTTCAGTTCCACATCATAGGTCAGCGTTGTGTGAATCATTCTGTCACCTCACTGTTCATTTGCATGCGAAAGGCGCGCCCGGGGCATGGGACGCGCCTTTTCACATGGTTACGGTGACAGGATAGCACACCGCCTGCGGACATGCCACGACAAGACGGACGCTATTCCGCCTGCCAGCGGGGCGGCGATGCAGGGCAGCCCAGGCCGCGCTTGGCGGCACGGGCCTCCACATAGCAGCCGCAGCAGGCGCAGGTGCCGCTGTGCAGGGCCTCGCACTGCTGGCACCGGGCCAGCCGGGCCTGGTATGTTTCCTGCGACACGCGGCTTTCCTCCGGCAGGGAAGCAATGTATTCCGCCACCAGCCGGGCCATATCCTGCTGGCCGCTGTCCATCAGCAGGCAGCGGCAGGGACGGTGTTCACTCATGGGTCATCCTTTCCGGCAGGCGGATGTCCTCCTGCCTGACCTTGCTCCACTGGAAATGAGGGATCAGCGCCTCCAGGCTCACGGGGCGCGGCTCGGGCAAAAGGCCTGCGCCGGCAGCCAGCATGCCCAGAATATCCTCCCGGGAAAAGCGCCGGCTGAGGGCAGGCAGGCTGATGTCCTTGTCCCGCTTAGCCAGGCGCCGTCCCTGTGCATCCATCAGAAGCGGTATGTGGATGTATCGGGGCGTGTCAAACCCCAGGCAGCGCTGGAGAAAAATCTGCCTGGGCGTGGCGGAGAGAATGTCCCTGCCGCGCACCACCTCATTCACGCCGGAGAGCGTATCATCCACCACCACCGCCAGCTGGTAGCCGAACAGCCCGTCTGACCGGCGGAGGATGAAATCCCCGCAGTGCCGGGCCAGGTTTTCACATTGGGGGCCGAAAAGCCCATCGGTGAAGGCAACCTCCTCATCCGGCACCCGGAGGCGCAGGGCAGGCGTGTGCCGGGCAGAAAGCTCCGCCGCCTGTTGAGGTGTCAGGCTGGCACAGGCACGGTTGTACACCCGCTGGGTATCCCCCAGGTTAGGTGCCTGGCTGGCCTGCAGCTGGGCCCTTGTGCAAAAGCAGGGATAGATGCGCCCCTGGCGGGTCAATTCATCCAGGTAATGCTGATAGGTTTCGCTGCGCCGGCTTTGCCACAGGGGTTCCTCATCCCAGGTGAAGCCCAGGTATTGCAGGTCGGCTATGCACTGCTCCGCCAGGCGGCGTGGGCAGCGGGGCACATCCAGGTCTTCAATCCGCAGCAGGAAGCGCCCGCCCTGGCTCCTGGCGGAAAGATAGGCCAGCATGGCACACAGCACATTGCCCAGGTGGAGCTGCCCACTGGGGGTTGGCGCAAAGCGGCCGGTGATCACTTGTCCTGCTCCTTCTGCTTCTCGGCCCGCTTCTGCAGCCAGTTAATGAGCAGCGCCGTCAGCCCCAGGGCCAGGAAGACGCTCATGGAGCCGTACACCCAGCCGGACTTTTCCGCCAGCTGCCCGGTGATGGTCAGCACCAGCACCGAGAGGATGAAAACCGCCGCGCAGGCCAGGGCCAGCAGGGCCAGAATACGCTTGAGTTTATCAATCATGCTTAGGCTCCTTCTTGAACAGGTATTCGTCCACCTTGTCCTTGATTTCCGGCGCAATCTTCCGCTCAATGGGGAAGGAGGCCGCGCCGTCCACCCGCTTAGCAAGGCGCAGGGCCTGCTGCAGGGTGATGTCCAGGGACTTTTCATCCAGGTAATTGCTCTTCAGGCTGTCGCGCCTGTCGTGGATGAATCCGGCGCCTGCAGGCCCAAAGCGGCACAGGTTCACCGCAGGCACGCCCTTTTCTGCAAAGGGGATGCAGTCGCTGGAGTAAATGTCCAGGGTCACGTTGCAGGCAGTACCCAGTTCACGCATCAGTCCATCCACATAGGCAACGGCGGCCTGGGTGCCCAGCACCGGTGCGCCGTTCTGCCCCAGGGTGGGTGCAGCCACATCGATATTCACCATCAGCACATGCTTGTCCAGTTCGTCCGCATGGGCGGCCGTCCAGGCCTTGGAGCCTAAAAGACCCTGCTCCTCGGAGCCGTACCAGTTGAACTTCATGGTGCGCTTGGGCGGATTGGCGGCGAAATACCGGGCCAGCTCCATGATGATCACGCTGCCGGACATGTTGTCATACACGCCGGTGGAGAAATATACGCTGTCGTAATGGGCGCCGAAGGAAATAATCTCATCGGGCTTTTCCGTGCCGGTGATAACGGCGCACACATTCTGACTGGTGCCGTCATACTTTTCGCCCTGCAGCTCAATGTGCATTTCCTGCGCGCCCCGGCGGACAATCTCCGCTGCATCGGCAGCACGAAGGTTCAGGGCGATGCTGTCGCCGAAAGGCTCGGTGAGGGTTTCCCGGAGCTTGCGGATGTCGCAGTCCGTTTCGCTGCGCCTGTCGATGGTGGAGCCGGAGAAGGTCAATATGGCGGCAGCGCCGGCCTTCTGCAGCTTTTCATAATCGGCACGGCGCAGGCGGCCGTTGATCAGCACCGCCTTGCCCTTCACATGCTCTAGGTGCACAGGGAGAAGGTTTTCGGCATAGTAAAAGGGCAGGTCAATGCCGCCTGCCAGGGTGGAGGCAGCACGCTCGTACCCGGTGACCTGGAACTCCTTCACAAAGGGTTTGGTAACAACCAGCCTGGCATGATCCACCCGCCCGCAGGGAACGGTGAATTCTTCAATATGGGTATCAAGGCCGGCTGCTTGGGCCTCCTCCATCAGGCGGCGGGCAGCCTGCTTTTCAGCCTGGGAGCAGCTGACCCGCTCATAGGCCAGGGAGCGCAAAAGGGAAAAGGCGCGGTGGGCAGAAACATTCATGAAGATGACCTCCTTCTATCCAATGCAGCTATTATAGCACGATTTCCCTTTCCCGTCACCTGTTGCATGAAAAACCCTCTTGTGATATGATGAGCAGGAAGAACAGGAGGAATTCCCATGTACATTTCCAAGAAGGATGCACTGACCTGGTTTGAATTTTTCGCTGCCCTGCCGGAGGAGGAAGGCCTGATGCCGCGCCAGCAGGAGATTGCCTATGCGGTGCTGGCGCAGATTGAACGGGCGGTGGAGGCCCGGCGCAAGGCCATGATGGCGGAGATCCCCGGCCTGAAAAGCCTGGAAGGCCGCACCTGTTATGTGGGCGCGGACGAGAAATTTCCCGGCGGCTGCCGCTCCTGCCTGCTGGGCACCGGGCTGAGCGCCATCCGCAAAACCAACAAGTGCAACATTCAGTGTCCCTTCTGCTATAACTATGGCGAATTGCACTGCCAGCCGCCCATTGGCGACGGTCTGTGGGAAATTGGCGGCACGAAATTCTACGAGGAGGACATTCCCCTGCTGCTGTCCATGCACAGGAAGCCCACGGGCGTTGCCTATGTGTATCTGGAGCCGTTTATGGAGATAGAGAAATACTACGGCGTCATCCGCCTTTTCCATGAGGCCGGCGTGCACCAGCACATGTACACCAACGGCACCCTGTGCACCGAGGAAAACCTCCGCGCCCTGGGGGAGGCAGGCCTGGACGAGCTGCGCTTCAACCTGGGCGCCAGCAACTGCGCAGACAAGGTGATTGCCAGCATGGCTGCGGCGAAAAAGTTCATCCGCAAGGTGGGCATCGAAACCCCCATGACCCCGGACTTCTATGAGCAGTTCCAGCAGAAAAAGCAGCGCATTCTGGCCACCGGGCTGGACTTTATGAACTGCGCCGAGCTGCACCTGAACGCCAACAACATTGGCAATTACGAGGGCGAGCCCATGTACATGACCCGCCTGGGGTACCTTTCCCCCATCTGGAGCCGCGACCTGACCCTGTGCCTGATGAAGCAGGCCGCCCAGGAGCAGTGGCCCATAGCCGTGCACGACTGCTGCAACCGCACCAAGTTTGCCCGTGACCTGCACCTGAAGGCCCAGGAGGGCGGATGGTTTGGCCAAAGCAGCTACGGCAGCGAGTTTGATGCGCTGCCCTGCTGGGCCTTCCTGCCCACCCTCTATGATGAAAACCTCACCTTTGTGAAAGAAGAAGAGCTGCCGGACGGCTATCGCCCCGGGCAGCTGGTGCTTTGATCCCAGGGCGAAAGCCCCGATGATGCAGGAAGTGTTTGGATTCACCGAACCATTCCATTGGGAATAACACAGCAGCAAGCCGGCGCGGAAACAGCTTTACTGCGGGTATCTTTGGGGAATGCGCACGGCAACCCGGGTAAAGGCCCGAACTGTGCTTTCGATGCTGATGCCGTATGGCTCGCCATAGGCCAGGTGTATGCGGTTGGCCACGTTTTTCAGGCCAAAGCCGGCTGTGGAGTCATCAATGGCTGTCAAAATGTTTTCCAGCTCTTCCGGCGGGATGCCGCAGCCATCATCCTGCACAGCGTAGACAATGCAGCCGTCCTCCCCGTATATGGTAACGGTGATATGCAGGGGCTGTTCCTCCAGCATGCCGTGGTGAATGGCGTTTTCCACCAGCGGCTGAAGAATCAGCTTCAGTGAAAGGCAATCCAGCAGGGATTCATCAATCGTATAATGAATCTGCACGCTTTCGCCAAAGCGGAGTTTCTGAATGCGCATATAGCTTTCCAGTATTTCGATCTCATCCCGGACGCGAACGGTTTGCCTTCCTTTGTTCAGCACAAAGCGATAAAAGCTGGCCAGCATCTGGATGGCTTCCTGCGTCCGGTCATCGGCCTCCTGCATGGCAATGGAGCTGATGACAGACAGAGCGTTATACAGGAAATGCGGGTTGACCTGCTCCTGAATCAGGTTCATTTCGCTGCTTTTTGCCAGCTGTCCCTTTTCATAATTCTCCTGGATGAGCTTTTTCATTTGCTTGCTCAGCATATTATAGGCCAAGGCAATCTCGGATATTTCATCATTGCCCATGTTTTCCAGCTCGATATCAAAAACGCCTTTGCCCATCAAGTTAGAAGCATCAATAATCCTCTTGATTCTGTTTGACATCCTTCTGCTGAACACCAAAATCAGCCCAAAGGCCATCAGGGAAAGCACAAGGGCCATCAGCAGAATCCTTTTGGGCAGCGCCACAGCGTTTTCAATCAGGTATTCTGTGTTTTCCGTAATCAGCAGCTTCAGGTCATAATCCATGGGCATCAGGTGGAGGATCATATCCATCTTGCCGGAAGAACCGTGAAAAATGGCGTGATGCTCCGCCTGGGCCAGCCAGGCAGGCTCAACAATGGTATCGATGCTGCTGCCAACACCGCCCTGGGCCGAGGAAGCCAGGATCACCCCATTGGCATCAATCAGGTAAACCCGGCGCATATCGCTGTTTTGGCCCAGCAGGGTGCTGATGCTTTCGCTGTCCACCTGCAGCATGAGCCAAGAAGAAATGCTGCCCGTCAGGTAGTAGTTCATCTTCTTCAGCATGCCAAAGTACCGCTTTCCGCCGCTTTCCATGATGCCGCGGATGGTCGTTGCAGCGCTGACAGACTCGTATGAATCTGCAAAGCAGGAAGGCCATTCGGTTAAGCGGTAGAAATAGAAATGATCCTGGGGCAGGGTTTCATTGCTGCTAAAGATGTTCATCCGGTAAATGCTGGGGTACATCACCATTCGCTGCTTGAATTCCTTGTCAATATAGGAAAACATGTTCCAGGTGGATTGGTTGGAATAATCCTGTGTAATATAATTGTTCAGCTTTGCATCCATATAGAGCATGTCCAGCAGCGTGCTGTATGCCTGCAGCGAGGTATTGATGCTGGCGTTCAGCGTTTCGGCGCTCTGCTGGATTTCGGCATAGCTTTTTTCAAGAAAGGTGTTTTTCACGCGGGTGTAGCTATACAGGGCGATGGCCACCATGGGAATCATCGCCAGAAAAACAAAGCACAGGGCCATTTTTGTGGCCAGCTTGATTCTCTTAATGTTTTTGACGATATTCATTAGGCGTTACCCCATACCACTTCTGAAAGCTCTGTGTAAAATAAGACACATTGTCATATCCAACCTGGCTGCTGACGTCCTTCACCTTCTGCGTTCCATCCCGGAGAAGCTCGGCGGCTTTTTCCATGCGTTTTTTCTGCAGATGATCGTGAACGGTTTCCCCGGTGGCAGAACGGTAAAGGGCACGAATATAGCTGGCGGACAGGTGCAGTTCCCCGGCCAGCTCATCCATATTGAACACCCGGGCATAATGCTGGTCGATATACTTATGGATCCTGTTGATGATATAGTTGCTGGGTGCCCGTTTGCTCAGCTGGCGCATGGTAATCAGCCGTTCGATATACCCCTGCAGCAGATGCTTCAGGTCATCGAAAAACACGGCGTTGGCCAAGCCCTTCTCCTCGCTCCGGAGGGCCTGGGGATCCTCCTCGCAGCCAGCCTGGAGCATTTCGACATGGTGAAAAAGGTAGTGATAGAGCTGCAGGGCTTTGTGCACACAGGTTTGCGGCGGAGCAGCGGAAAACGCCTCCAGGAAGGAAGCAGCCAGGGTGCAGGCCGCTTCCTGGTCGCCATCGCAAACCGCCTGGGCAATGCGGCCAAAGAAGTCCCTGTTCTGCACCGGCGGAAGCTGCCGCGGGGCAGGTGAAAGGCCCTCTGCACACAGGCATTGGCCGGGCGCAGCATAAAAAAGCTGGTGCTGGGCCTGAACCATGGCATTCACCAGGCCGGGCATTTCATCCAGGCTGTGCAGGCCCGGGTACCACAGCAGGCTGCTTTTCTCTCCGGCCCGGGCCAGCAGGTCTTGCGCCAGCTGCTGGGTGACATGCTCGTTCAAAAGCACAACCAGCATGCCTTCGTGCCAGAAGGTGCTGTAAACAGGCGGCGCCTCGCCCAGGTCAGCAGGCCAGTGTTCCGCTTGCCCGTACAGGCCTGCCAGGCCGTGCTTCTCTGTCGCTCCTTGCCGGAAAAGTTCCTGCTGGGCCTGGGCCAGGGTTCCCTCCTCCTGCTTGCAGACAAGCTCGATATACTGCTTCAAGGCCTGCTCCCGGGAAAGGTGAATCAGCTTTTCATTGGCCATGGCCTGCCGCACCCGGGTGACCAGCTTGCTGATGGAGGCAGCATCGATGGGCTTCAGAATATAATCGATAACAGCCAGGTCGAATGCAGCCTTGATGTACTGAAAATCATCATAGCCGGTCAGGAAGGCAACCTTTGCATGCTCATCCTCCATGCGGATAACCCGTGCCAGTTCAATGCCGCTCATGCCCGGCATCTGAATATCGGTAATCACAAGATCCGGGTGAAAGGTGCGGAGCTTTTCCAGCGCGGCCTTGCCGCTGCAGGCAGTTGTCACCTGAGATACGCCAAGCTTGCCCCAGTTGACATAATCGACCATTGTTGCAATTTCAATTTGCTCATCATCGACCAGCAGGACTTTCATGAAAAAAGCTCCTTTCCTTCACACTTCAGCCCGGTTTTACCATACCATACAATCCATCAGGCCGTCAACCGCTTATCACCTGCCGGCAGAAGGCTGCTTGTCAATATCGAACACGCTGAAGCAGGAAACAGCCGTTTCGTTGTCTGTCAGCATTCGGATGGATACCGTGCCGGCCTCCATATCGAAGAAGTTATCTTCAAGGCGCCCATTGCCATCCTGGAAGTCCAGAAATACCGCCTTGGCAAAGGCAGCTGCATGAATGGTAAGCACAGGACCTTCCCTGGAAACGGTCAGGTGCGGATCTTGAAAATGATAGTGCTTTGGCGCGCAGAAAAGCGTTGTCCCCCGGGAAACGGTGCGCCCATCGGCAATGAAGGCATACTCCAGGTGAACCATGCAGGGGTCTTGGCCGGAGAAGTCCAGCTTTGGCAGCCATGTTCCGCCAAAGGGCGGCACCGTAACCAGCTGGCTGCCCTGCATGACAATGGTGCTGTCCGGCAGGCGCAGGGCCCATGCCACCCGCCCCGAAAGCTGTCTGCAGGTTTCATTGGCCACGTGGAGCTGGGCAGATAATTCAATATCCGTGCGCTGGGCATGCACATAGGCCTTCTGGTCGATTTCCCCATGCTCCATGCAGGTGATGGAAACAGGAGCAAAGAAGCGTTTTTCCGCATACTGCAGCGCCTTCCACCGGCCATAGTAGTCAATGCCCGACCAGGAGATCACAGGCCAGTTGTCATTCAGCTGCCATATCAGGGCACCCATACAAGTACCCCTGCTGCGCCTGTAGTGCTCAACACCGTACCGGATGGCATCGGCCTGAACCAGTTGGGAAGCATATACCAGCATCGGGAAACTGCTTGGGAAAAGATAGGTGCTGGAAAGATAGCGCAGGATGATGCCATTGGCATTCCTGTTCCGCTGGTGCATTTCCATCACCCGGGAAAAGGGATTGCGATCCTCTTCACAAGTGAAGCTGCAGATGGTCTGCATGGCAGGAAAGGCCTGAAAGCCAAACTCGGAATTAAAACGGTTGTGATGGTTCCGATAGGCGGTAAATGGCTCATTTCCATGCCATACGCCCCAATAATGGCTATCGCCAATGTTTTCCGCAGCGGGAATATCGTATTGCCCGCCAGAAGAGGGAGATGAGGGCCAGAAAAAGGTTTGTGGATCAAGCCTGGCCAGCAGCTGGGGAATTTGCTTTTCAAAGAACAGCAGATACTTTTCGGTTTGCTCCCCGGTGGCATGCAGGCTGCCCTTCAGGGTCATCAGCTCTATCTCGTTATTGCCGCACCATAGGCCCAGGGCTGCATGGTGCCGGATGCGCCGCACATTATCGGCAATCTCCGCCAGGCAGTTTTCCACAAATTCGTCCGTGTACAGGTACTGGGTACATGCAAACAGAAGATCCTGCCAGACAATCAGGCCACAGGCATCGCACAGGTCGTAAAACCAGTCTTCCGGAAACCATGCACCGCCCCACACGCGGATCATGTTATGGTGGCAGGCACAGGCGTCTGCCAGTAGCCGTTTCGTCCTTTCCGGGGTGATTCTGGGAATGATGCAGTCCTCAGGAATATAGTTGGCGCCCTGGGCAAAAATCTGCAGGCCATTGATTTCGAAAGCAAAATTCCTGCCTGGGCGGGAATCCTTTTCCTGGTTCTGCATGTGTTCATCAAGGGTTTCATGGGGCAGTTCTTCCGTGTTAACGGTCAGTGTGCGCAGGCCGATTTTCCTTTCCCACACATCCAGGCAGCCTTGATTTTCGGCGGTGATCCTCACGGTGTACAGCGGCTGGCTGCCGTATCCATTGGGCCACCAAAGCGCCGGGGAATCGACCCGGCCCTGAAGGAGCATGCATCCATCGGGCGCAGCGATGCTGGTGCACGTCAGGGGAAAGGCTTTCCCGTCAGGCGCTTCCACGCAGCCGTGCAGCTGCACAGTGCCTTCACCAAAGGCTGTGCACTGCACCCTTGCGGCAATATCCACATGGCTGACCTGATTGCCCTGGCTGCCCGTGCCCGTTATGCCATGGTGCTGGGTGATGTACACATCATCGATGCGAACCTGGTTATATCCCAGCAAGTACACCGGGCGGAAGATGCCGGCATCCGGGAGCCTGGGGCCCCAATCCCAGCCAAACATGCAGTGCGCTTTGCGGATAAGCTGAAAACCGTCCAGGCAGTCTCCACTGCCATCACCATAGATTTCATGCCTGTGCTCCTGCAAAAAGCGAAGCGGAGACAAAAGCACAACCCGCAATTCGTTTGTCCTTTTCAGCCGCCCAGCCACAGGGAAAAGCCAGCGCCGGTGCATGTTGTTGCACCGGCCTAGCAGTTCACCATTCAGGTAAACATCAGCCAGGGTGTCGAGTCCTTCAAAGCAAAGGTCAATGGCCTGGCAGCCAGCCATTGCCTGTGGAAAGGCAACGCTGGTGGTGAAAACAAAATCGCAGTTCATCAGCCTTTGGGCATCAAGCTCGTTCTCCCGGTAGTACGGATCAGGCATAAGCCCCTTATCCAGCAAAACGCTGTAGACCGTGGCCGGGACACTAGTTTCAATCGCCTGGCTGCCAAGGGGGAATGGGGCATCCCCCAAGACCTGCATGAACCAGTGATCCTTCAGGGGTGTTTTCAGCACAGTGTCACCTTCCTTCAAATCATTTTCAGCACGGCGGCATCCGTCCCGCTGGCATGCCAGGTGATGCTGCCATTTTCGCTGGTGTAAACCTTGCCCGACCACAGCTCCAGCCAGGAAGCATCCGCAGGGAGGCCCGCCCGCAGGCAATCCACCGTTACGGTTTCCGGCGCTTCATTCCAGGTGAACAGCGCCAGGTACTGGCTGCCGTCAATCTGGGCAGTATAGGCGTGGGAGGCCGAATCTCCAGCGGAATCCACAGGGCGGAACGCTACGCCGCTGGCGGCGATGCGGTTGATTTCACGGTTGGCTGTCAGCGCAATGGCTCTTTCCCTTGCCTGAGGCTGGGTATAATCGTCACTGATAAGCATCACGCTGCCGCCAATCACCCCCGTGGTATACCGGGCCCGGGCTTCCCCCTCCGTGCTTTCCCGCAGCATGCAGAAGCTGCGGTTAAGCACAATGTGGTCAGGGTCGTTGAACTGATACAGCAGGCCATTGGTCCACCATGAATAGGTTTGGGCATTCAGCACATATTCAATATCCTCGCTGCAGCCGAAGGAATCGCAGGAGAAGCGCCGGGCGTTGCCATAGCCACAGGGGAACAGCGGCGCAATGGAAAGGCTGATGAAGAAGGGCCTGCCCACATTTTCCTCGGAATACAGCTGATCAATATATTGGTAAGCCTGGGTAATAGCCTGGCGGCCGGTGGAAACGGCCGGGTCGGCATGAACGCCTTCCATGCCGCCGTGGGACAGAAAATCGAACTTCAGGTAGTCGAATCCCCAGTGAATAAACTGTTTTGCCTTCCAGGCTGTCCACTGCTTCCACAGGGGATGCGTCACATCATAGGGGTGCGCATTGTCCACTTTGTTGATCAAGCGGCCCTGCCCGTCCCGCAGCATGATTTCGGCAAAGGTGTGCACACCCTCAACGCCTGGAATGCGCTCGGTTTCCATATCCTTGCCGAAATAGGCAAAGGGCGCATCATAAATGCCGGCCTTCTGGCCGCTGCGGTGCAGCTCCTCCACGATATCCAGCATGGTATCCTCCGGGATTCTGGACCACACGCTGTCCATGTTGATATAGGTGGTATGCCTGTTGGAAAAGCCATTGGGCATAAGGGAATCGCGGATAAACCGCCCTGTTTCGCGGAAGTTTTCGGCGTTCAGCCTGCTGCCAAGGCCTGCATAGGAGTTAAAGCCAAAGGGCACACCCTCTGCCCAGGTGCGGGGCCGGCGCTGGGCATGCAAAATGGTGCCGTACTTTTCCAGCAGCGTCCGGAAATCCGGGCCATACAGCACACCAAAGCGGGAGGAAGCAACACTTTCCCCGCTTACCATGCCGTGGGGCAGCGTTTCGTGGGTTTCCTCCGAGCAAACCCCGCAGCGGGCCTCCAGCGCCCGTGCCGAACCGGCTGGGCACACAATGCCGTTTTTCCAAACAGAAAAGTCCAGTGCACCGATGAGAATACCTTCTCGGGTCTTTTCATCAAACAAAACGGAAAAATCACTGCTGTAACGGCCAGCCTGCATGGCAATCGCCTCATACCGCAGCCACATGGTGTTGTCATAGGGTACTTTGAGCATTTTGCTCTGCAGGTTCCGCCACAGGTAGGGCGGTTCCTTGCCCTTGGGGCCCATGGCAAGGGGCACAAGGAAATTGCTGGCCACCTGGTTTCCGCTCTGGTCTGAAAGAAAGCATTGGGCAATGCCAACGCCGTTTGCATCCACAGACAGCTTTTCTGTCAGGCAAAGGCCATTACGGCTTTCAAAGGTGAGCAGCAGGCCGCCTTTCTCCTGTTTCATGTCCGATAGCGCAGCAAAGCGGGTGTCAATCTTCCGGCCGGCCTGATCCGTAGCATAGGCGTAGCATTGCATAACGGCCAAAGCATGATCATAGAGCACAAAGCAGCCGTTCCCCTCGTATTTCCAGGCAATATGGGCATTGGTATGGTCGTTCACTTTTCAAACCTCCCGCGTGAAATGAAGGGGCTGGCGCTGTTTCAAGCGTCAGCCCCCATGCTGTCTGGTTACAGACCCCACTGGGCCATTCTTTGCTGATACTTCTGGGTAATGTACGCTTCAACGATTTCAGCGCCGTCGTTATTAAGCGTATCAATCATCTGGTTGTACAGCTTCTCGGCTTCCTCGTTGGAGGAGGCGTTGATGATGTTGGGGAACATCTGGTTAAAGTCATCGGTAATCTTCTGGTAATACAGTGCTTCCAGAGAGCTGCCGCTGGGCTCCAGGCCGACAAATTCGTCCATATCCCACAGGTCAGTTTCCTCAAAGGATTCATTGGCCCAGGCTTCCGCCGCACCCATGTTGACCTTCGTCACATCGTACCAGGTGCCATCAGCGCCCTTGCCGTTCTTGATGAACCAGGTCCACTTGCGGATGCCCGTATTGATGATGGTGTTTGTCCAGTCCGTATTGAATCCATCAACAACCGCCTGCACGGGGGTGTGCACACCGTCCACCAGGTTCCAGTCCTTTCCTTCAATGCCCCACATCAGCAGGTACTGGCCTTCCTCGCTGGCCAGGAAGTCGATCACCTTCATAACCGCCTCAGGGTTCTGGCAGTTTTTCGTGATGGCGATGGCGTCGTTACCCAGGGAGTTGCGGCCGTTGTACAGCGTTTCGGTATGATCCATGTTATCCGGCACAACCTTGTAGCTCATAAACTGAGCCTCCGGGCCAATGGTGGCAGCCAGGCTGGTGTTGGCATCATTGGTGCTCCAGTAGGAGCAGAAGGTTGCAAACACATTGCCGGAAGCGCACTTCTGCACCCACTGATCCTTTTTGTTGGTCACCCATTCCTTTTCCAGCAGGCCTTCGGTGTAAAGGGTGTTCAGGAACTTCATAGCCTCCAGGAATTTCGGGTTTTTGCACTGCAGCTGCAGCTGGCCATCGCCATTTTCATCATAGAAGGTTTTGATGCCATACATGCCGTACAGGGCCTTGGTGTAGTAGGAGGCGGTTTCAGCATTGAAGGTCATGCCAATGCCATCGGGATGCAGGGCCTTGAACTGGCGCAGAATCTCAATAAACTCGGACTGGGTGAACCAATCGTTGCTGTAGGCACGTTCTTCGCCCACAACCTCGGCCAGCAGATCACGGCGGATCAGCACACCGCTGGAAGCATCAGGGTCCAGGCCATAATAGCTGCTCAGGTAATAGATGTTGCCATCATCCTGGGTAATCTTGGCCAGCAGGTCGCCATACATGGCTTTCACATTGGGGGCATAGGCGTCAATCAGGTCGTTCAGGGGCAGCAGGGCGCCGGCCTCGATGTAGCGGTTGACAATATCGTCGCTGCGCTGCATCAAAACCAGGTCGGGATAGGTGCCGCCGGTCAGCATCAGGTTCAGCTTTTCCAGCGGGTCGCCAGTGGGGTTTTCAATCACAATCTTCACGCCCGTCCGGGCCTCAATTTCCTGGGCCACGGGGTCATCGAAGGTATAGCTGCCGGAGTTTTTGTCGAAAATGCGGATGATAACCTGTTCGTCCGCACTGGCAGCCGCCATGGAAGGCACCAGGGATAGAAGCAGCATTGCACACATCAGCAGGGAAACCAACTTTTTCATTGTCCATTCTCCTTTCAAAATCGGGATGGTATTGAACCTGGGCAAAACGGAAACCTGTGGAGTGCCTCCTTTCTATTTGATTATTCATCATGCGTCACGCATATGGAACCCAATCAGCTTTTCACAGCACCCAGCATGATACCCTTGACAAAGTAGCGCTGCACAAAAGGATAAACGAGGATAATGGGGATGGTAGCCACCATCATGGCAGCCATGCGGATGCTGTCCGGCGTTACGGCTGCAGCCAGGCCCCGGTTGGTTTCCGCCGTGGCGCTGGTCTGATACTGGTTCAGTATTTCCACCAGAATCGCCTGAACAACCTTCAGGCTGGCGGCATCCGTGTACAGGTAGCAATCAAACCAGCTGTTCCAGTGGCGTATGGCAGTGAACAGCACAATGGTCATGATGGTCGGCTTGGCCAGGGGGATAGCGACCCGAAAGAAGATAACCAGATCGTTGGCGCCATCGATCTCTGCAGCTTCGAACAGAGAGCCGGGTATGCCCTCCATGTAGTTCCTGACCAGAATCATGTTGTATACGCTGATGATGCTGGGCACAATGTAGACTGAAAAGGTGTTCAGCAGGTTCAGGTTTTTCAAAACCATGTAATAAGGCACCATACCGCCGCTGAAATACATGGTAAAGATGAAAAGCAGGTTCCATCCCCGCCGCCACATCAGGTGTTTGCGGGAAAGCACATAGGCCAGGGCTGTTGTGCACAGAACGCCTGTCAGGGTGCCAATCACCGTCCGCCAGACTGTGACCCCAACAGAGGAACGGAAGGCTTCCCTGTTTAGTATATTGGCATAGCTTTCAAAGCTCAGCTTTCGGGGCCACAGGTACAGCCCGCCGCGGATGGCATCTGTTGCATCGTTGATAGAAATCACAAAAATGTTCCAGAAGGGATAAACGCAAATGACCACCGTGATGGTAAGAAAAATCACTTTGACCAGGGCGAGCGCTGCATCCGACAGGATCAGTTTTCGCCTTCCTTCTGCACGAACCATTTGCCTTCCTCCGTTTCTTAGAAAAGCGCTTCATTGCTATCGCTCATCTTCTTGGAAATATAGTTTGCGCCTGCAACCAGAATGAAAGAGACAAACGATTTGAAAAGCCCCACCGTGGTGCCATAGGAATACATGCCTTTGCGCAGCCCATAGCGGTAGGCGTAGGTGTCCAGCACATCCGAATAGTTCAGAATGGCATCGTTTCCCATCAGCAGCTGCTGTTCGTAGCCTGTGTTCAGCAGGGAGCCGATGGAGAGAATCAGCATGATGACGATGGTGGAACGGATGGATGGAAGCGTGATATACCTGATCTTCTGGCATTTAGTTGCGCCATCCACTTCAGCAGCCTCATACAAGGTTTGATTGATGCCTGAAATGGCCGCCAGATAAATAATGGCGTTATAGCCGGTGGACTTCCACGCATTGGCAATGCCCAGAATCCACCAGAAGTAGGTGCCTTCCTGGAAGAAAATGACCGGCTCATCGATGACGCGCAGCAGCATCAGAAGCCTGTTCACCACACCATCGCTGGACAAGAGCGTAAGAAAAATATTGGATGCAATTACCCATGAGATAAAGTAGGGCACATAAGATACTGTTTGAATCATTTTCTTCACATGGGTGCGCTTCACCTCGTTGAGCAGCACAGCCAGGATAATGGGCAGCGGAAAGCTGAAGGCCAGGGTAATCAGGCTGGTGGCCAGGGTGTTGCGCATGATGCGAAGGAAATCAGTGGAGAAAAAATAGGCAAACCAGGTGGTTCCCACAAACTGGGCGTGAAACAAATCCGAAAAGAACGACCCGCCCTTGGGTACATAATTGACAAACGCCATATACAGGCCGGCCATGGGCGCATAACAAAACGCAACAACCCACACCACCGCTGGGAGAAACAGAATCATCAAATATCGCTGGCGCCAAAGGCGGGTTTTCAGCGGCGTTTTGCCCCGATGGCCTGCCTGTGCAAGTCCCCTGGTCATCTTTCCACCTCCTGATTCACTGCCGAAGGATTGCTTTTGCAATTTAACTGTAGCGAAACGGGGCAAGGAAGTCAATTTCAAAAACCGCAGAAAATGTTGTTTTTCGATGATTTTTATGCCAGGAACAACAATTTTGCAGCATAAAAAAGGCCTTTGCACCGCAAATGGTGTGCAAAGGCCCCGAGGGGAAAGCTGTTACCCGCCCAGCAGCTGCTTGTTGTACTGCAGGGTATACAGATGGTGATAGTCGCCCTTGTTGTGCAGAAGCTCCTGGTGGGTGCCCTGCTCAAGGATTTTGCCATGGGACAAGAGGATGATGTTGTCTGCGTGCTGGATGGTGGAAAGCCGGTGGGCTACCACCAGCATGGTGCCGATGCTCTTCATCCTTTCCAGGGAATCCTGGATGAGCAGCTCGGTTTCCGTATCGATGTTGGCGGTGGCCTCGTCCAGGATCATCACCGCTGGCTTGTGCAGGATGGTTCGGGCAAAGGACAGCAGCTGCCGCTGCCCGGCGGAGAAGTTGTTGCCCCGCTCCCGCACCACTTCATCCAGGCCGCCTTCCAGCCTGCCAATGAAGCTGTCCGCATTCACATACTTGCAGGCCGCCCAGATTTCCTCATCCGTAAAGCGCTCCTCCCGCAGGACAATGTTGGAGCGGATGGTGCCGGAGAACAGGAACACATCCTGGAGCATCTGCCCGAAGTGCCGCCGCAGAGAGGATATTTTGATGCGGCGGATGTCCATGCCGTCAATGAGGATCTGACCTTTTTGAATATCGTAATTCCGGCAGATCAGGGACAGAATGGTGCTCTTGCCGGAACCGGTGGAGCCAACAAAGGCCACCGTCTGCCTGGGCAGCACATGGAAGGACACATCCTGCAGCACCCATTCGCCGGGATTGTAGGCAAACCACACGTTGCGGAACTCAATCTCCCCGCGGATGCTCTCCAGCTCCACAGCGTCCGGTTCATCCACCAGCTGCGGCTCCATGTCAAACACGGTGAAGATTTTCTCCGCCGAGGCGAAGGCGGACTGCAGGGCGTTGAATTGCTCAGCCAGGGTCTGAATGGGGTTGAAGAACTTGGAGATGTACATATAGAAGGAAACCAGGGTGCCTGCGGAAAGGGTTTGCCCCAGGAACACCGTGTTTTGAATGATTCCCTTGCCGCCCAGGTACAGCAGGCACATGACCGAGGAAATGTACAGCACATACACCATGGGCCGGAAAATGCCGTTCACGAAAATCTGGCTTTGCTTGGCCCTTTGCAGCCGGCGGCTCTTTTCCAGAAACTCGTTCATTTTGGCCTCTTCCCGGTTGAAGATCTGCGTAATCTTCATGCCGGAAAGGTTCTCGCTCAAATAGGTGTTGATGTCGGTGGTGCCGTCCTTCACCCGGCGGTGCACCGCACGGGAAAACTGGCGGAAGATCACCGTGAACAGGACGATGAAGGGCACAAAGCACAGAACCATCAGCGTCAGCTGGTAGTTCAGGAGCAGCATGGCCACCAGCACCCCGACAATGACAAAGGCGCTTTTGATCATGTTGACCAGGATGTTGGTGAACATCATGGAAATGGCGTTGGTGTCGTTGGTGACGCGGGTGACTAGCTTGCCCACGGGAATCTGGTTCAGCTGCTCGTGGGACAGGCTTTCGATGTGGGTGAACAGATCCTGCCGCAGGGCGGAAAGGATTTTCTGCCCGGCCTTTTGCAGGATGATGGCCTGCAGGTAGGTACATGCCATGGAAACCAGCAGCACCCCGGCATACACAGCCACCATGCGGAACAGCCTGTCCAGCGTGAAGTCCGCCTTCACCAGTTCCTCAATGCGGCCAATAATCAGCGGGGAAACCAGGTCGTAGGCGATGGACAGGAGCATCAGCCCCAGCACCGCAAGGAACTGCTTCCAATAGGGCCTTGCGTAGCGCAGCAGGCGGGCCATGATTTCCCCATCGGGCATATGCCGGTCAAAGCTGATGGCAGCCTTCTTTTTCTTCATCACCGCATAGGCGGCAACAAAGATGATGGTAAACGTGCCAATAATGCCGCCAACGATCAGCAAGGGCAGATACTCACGCATTGGCATGCTCGCCTCCTTCCTCCTCCAGCTTCTGCAGGTCAACCATCCGGCGATAGTTCGGGCAGGAGGCATACAGCTCCTCGTGCCTGCCCACCGCGGCGATGCGCCCGTCCTCCACAAAAATCACCTTGTCCATCTGCTGGATGGTGGAAATCCGGTGGGCAATGAAGATGGTGGTACGCCCGGCCCGGGTGCGGCGCAGGTTAGCCAGAATGGTGCGCTCGGTTTTCGTATCCACGGCGGAAACGGAATCATCCAGGATGAGAATGGCGGCGTTCTTCATCAGCGCCCGGGCGATGGAAATGCGCTGCTTCTGCCCGCCGGAAACGGTCACGCCCCGCTCGCCCAGCACGGTGGCGTATTTTTCTGCAAACTCCTGAATGTTGCCATCCACATCCGCCAGGATCGCAGCTTCCTGCACCTGCTGCTGATTCACTTCATCCTGGCTGAAGGCAATGTTTCTGGCAATGGTATCGCTGAAAAGGAAATTATCCTGGGGCACATAGGCGCAGGCTGCGCGGACATCCCGGATGGGCACGCTGTTCACGTCCTGCCCGTCGATGAAAATGGTGCCGTCCGGCACATTGTAGGTGCGGAGGATCAAGTCCACCAGGGTGGTTTTGCCGGAGCCGGTTTTGCCCACCAGGCCCACGTTTTCCCCGGCGCTGATGGTGAAGGACACATCCTGCAGGGCATCAAGCTCCCCATCGGGATAGCGGAAATTCAGGTGGCGGAACTCAATATTCCCCTGCACATTCCCAAGCGGCACCACGCCGGGCCTGTCCGCCACATCCTGCCTGGCATCCAGCAATTCGCCAATGCGGGCAAGGGAGGCCTTTCCCCGGCTGGTCATGTCAATCAGCTCGGACACAGCCATGATGGGCCACACCGTGGCATTGAAATAGCCAATGAACTCCACCAGCTGCCCAGCGTTGAACACACCCGCATGCACCAGATAGCCGCCATAGCCCAGAATCACGCAGACAACGGATTCCACAAACAGGGTCACCAGCACCCGCAGCAGCACAGAGGCCCGGGTAAACTCGATATTCGCCTTCTCGTTGTCCTGGTTCAGCTTTTTGAAGGCCCACAGCTCCTTGCCTTCCTTCACAAAGGCCTTGATCACCGCAATGCCGGAGAAGCTCTCCTGGCTGAAATCGCTCAGGCTGGAGAAAGCCTGCTGGCGGATAGCCCACTTCTTCATCATATACTTGCCAATCAGCGCGCTGACAGCCAGCAGCAGCATCATGGGGATCATGGCCAGCACGGTCATCAGCGGGTTCATAATCCACATTTTACCAATAGCCATGCCGCCCTGCAGGATGGCATCGAACATCATCAGGAAGCCGGAGCCAAAGCACTCCTGCACGGTGTCCAGGTCGTTGGTGAAAAGGCTCATCAGGTTGCCCACCTTGTTCACCTGGTAGTACTGGTGGGACAGATCCTTCGCATGGTCGAACATGCGGCTGCGCAGGTCGGCCTCCACCTTCACTGCCGAGCCGAAAATGGTCACCCGCCACAAAAACCGCCCAAAGGCCAGCGCCACAATGATACCCACCATGGGCAGGCAAATGCTGTCCAGCAGGAAATCCATGTCAAAGGGCACCCGGGCGCCATCCACCAGCACATACCCCTGGTTCACGCCATTGATGACCATCTGGTACAGGTTGGGGATGATCAGCTGCAGATAGTCCACCGCGGCCAGGGTCAAAAGGCCCACCAGCAGCAGCGGTGCGTATTTCACATAGTATCGGTTGATGTGCTTGCCGAAAATCATAGGCTTCTCCTTTGTGCGGATACTGGGTAGACAAATTTTATTATACTACATCTTCTGCCTGTGTGCAAATTTTCCGGCATATCTTTTTCAGGCCCGGTTATTGTACGAAATGTGTTCACCTCTTGCGCAGGGCGGATAATCCCACTATAATGAAAGCATGACCGATTGAACGGAGGGATATTGCATGGAAATGGAAACCATCCGCCTGGCTGACCCGGAGCTGGCCCAGGCCATTGATATGGAGCTGGAGCGCCAGCGCAGCCACATTGAGCTGATTG
>CAYMOM010000011.1:0-31361 GCA_964391995.1 uncultured Faecalibacterium sp. | reverse complement strand
CATACCGCCAGGGGCTGGCAGAGGACTCGTTGCCGGTGTGGGCCATGGCGATAACATAGGCAGCGCCTTCCGCACGGGCAGCATCCACAGCAGTCTGCACGGCAGCGTAGAGCTTCTCGCCGGTTTCGTCCTGCATGAAGCCGTAGATGAAGTTGCCCTCATCGTCCATGAAGTACTTGGGGGTGGAGGAGGTCAGGGTCTTGGGGGTGGAAATGCCCACGAAGGCCACCTTCACGCCATCGAACTCCTTGATGACATAGGGCTGGAACACGGTTTCGCCGTTCTTGTTGAAGTTGGCGCTGATGTAGGGGAAGTTGGCCTTCTCCGCCAGCTCCAGGAAGCGATCCATGCCATAGTCGAACTCATGGTTGCCGGGGGTAGCAATGTCGTAGCCCACAGCGTTCATCAGGTCGATAATGGCCTCGCCGGTGGTCATGGTGCCAACAGGCTCGCCCTGGATGGCATCGCCGTTGTCCACTAGCACCACATGGTTGTCCTTGGCCAGCGCATCGCGGACAGCCGCCACGCCGGCATAGCCCCAGCCCTGGTCAATGCCGCAGTGGGCATCGCTGGTGAAGAGAATCACCAGGTCCTTGGTCAGGGCAGGTGCAGCTGCCTCCTCGGCAAAGGCGGTGCAGGTCAGCAGCATCGCCAGGGTCAGGAGCAGCGCAAAGAGCTTCTTCATTTCTGTTTCCTCCCTTAATCTGAATATGATTTGTGGGAACCTGGCCTCATTATACCACATTTGCCCGATTTTTCAATACACTGTGCCGCCGCGGGAAATATTTTGGTCATAACAGCCGCCCGGCCTGCATACATTCACAGCACGGAAGATGGGAGGCGGTGGGGTGAAAGGACTTGTGCTGGTGCTGGCGCTTCTCCTGTGTCCGCCTGCCCTGGGTGAAGGAGTCTATGAGATCTTCATCGATGTGGAAGCAAAAACCCTGACCCTGTTCCAGGGCGATGCCCAGGTGAAGCAATACCCTGTAGCCACCGGCGCATGGGACACGCCCACACCCCTGGGGGTGTTTGCCATCAGCAGCCGGTTTAGCGGGAAAATGGGCGGCTTCGGCACCTGCTTTTTGGGGCTGAACGTGCCCTGGGGCCATTATGGCATTCACGGCACCAACAAGCCGGAAACCATCGGCGCCAACGCCAGCCACGGGTGCATCCGCATGCGGGTGAAGGACGCCGAGGAGCTTTACGCCCTGGTACCCAACGGCACCCGGGTGGTGATTGTCTGCGGCCCGTATGGGGAGCTGGGCACCAGCCTTCGTCCCCTGCGCAGCGGCGACCGCAGCAGCATGGTGCGTGCCGTACAGGGCAAGCTGCTGGCCCTGGGGTACTATCACGGCTGGCCCGATGGCATTTACGGCACCGCCACCGAAAAGGCTGTTGCCGCCGCCCGCAAGGCTTTCGGCCTTCCGCCCGGCCATGTGGACTGGGCGCTGTATCAGGCTATGGGGCTTACGCTGTTTGAATAAGAAGGAGGCATTCCATGAACTGGGAGGAAACCAAGGCATTCCTGTCCCCCTGTTTTCCGCCCGCCATCCGGGACGAAATGGAGCTGCTGCTCCCGGGCGAGCTGCGGGAGATTCGCATCCGTGCAGACAGGGAAACAGTGTTCTGCACAGCCAGCCGTACGGCGTTTCTCCCCTGGCAGCCGGATCAGTCCCAGGTGGAGGCGCTGACGGAGGCGCTTTCCGAGCACAGCCTCCACGCCAGGGGCGAGGAAACCCGCCAGGGGTTCATCACCCTGCGGGGCGGGCACCGCATGGGGCTTTGCGGTCATGTGACCCCCAGAGGCCTGCGGGACGTGGCCTCCCTGTGCATTCGCATTGCCGGTCAGTGGTCCGGCTGCGCCCGGGGGCTGCTCCCCCACTGGGAGAACCTGCTGCTGATCGGCCCGCCCGGCTCCGGCAAAACCACCCTCCTGCGGGATCTAGCCCGGCTGCTTGCCTCCGGCAGATCACCCAGGCAGGTGGCGGTGATTGACGAGCGGGGCGAGCTGGCTGCCTGCGTCCGGGGCGTTCCCCAGCTGGATGTGGGCGAAAGCTGCGATGTGCTGGACGGCTGCCCCAAACCCCAGGCGGTGGCCTGGCTGGTGCGCTCCATGTGCCCCCAGGTGATTGTGACAGACGAGCTTTCCGGCCCGGAGGATGCCGCCGCCCTGCTGGACGCCATGGCCTGCGGTGCCTCCGTCATCGCCAGCTGCCACGGCGCCAGTCTGGCGGAGGTTGCCAACCGGCCTGCCATGGCGGCGCTGATGTCCCGGCGGGCATTCCAGCGCTATGCCGTTCTCTCCCCGGAGGGCGGCGGCAAGGTTGCTGCCCTGTACGACCGCGCCGGCAGTCCCGTTCAGCCATGATCCGGCTGCTGCTTGCCCTTATGGCTGGCATGCTGTGCGGCGTGCTGGGCCTGCGCCAGGCCGGGCGCATCCGGCAGGAAAGTGCCGCCCTTGCCCGCTGGCAGGTAATGCTGCAGCACCTGTGCCTTTTGCTGCAGGAGGGTCTTTCCCTGCCGGAGGCCTTCACCCAGTGCGCCACGGAGGACACCCCCTGCGATGCGCTGCTGCGCCGGCTGGCCCGCGGGCTGCAGCAGGAGCCGCTCTCCTCCCTTCCCCAGCTGTACACACCGCAGGGCGCGGAAGGCCCGGCGCTTTCCCGGCTGATGGCAGGCCTTTCCCGGGGCAGCCTGGAAAGCCGTGTGCTGTGCGCCCGGCAGGCGGCGGAGGAACTGGCGCTTCTGGCGCAGTCCGCCCGGGAAAAAGCCCGGCAGGATGCCCGCATGTGGCGCACCCTGGGCTGGGCCTGCGGCGGCTGCCTGACCCTACTGATGCTTTAAGGAGCTGTTTTCCATGCAGATTGAGCTGCTGTTTCAGATTGCCGGCGTGGGCGTGCTGACCACGGTGGTCGCCGCCATCCTGAAGCGCTCCGGCCGGGAGGAGCTGGCCACCCTGTCCACCGTGGCAGGCCTGGCCATTGTGCTGATGATGGTCATCGGCCTGCTGTCCGAGCTGTTCACCAGCGTGCGGAGCATATTTCAGCTGTATTAGGGAGGCCTGGCATGAACGTCCTGCGGATGGCGGGTTTTTCGGTGGCCTCGGCGGTGATGGTGCTGCTTTTGCGCCGCGCCAGGCCGGAAATGGGGTTAGCCGCCGCCCTGGCAGCCGGGGCGCTTCTTCTCACCCTGGCGCTGCCCATGGTGGCCCAGGTTGTGGGCGGCATCACCGGCATGGCAGAACTGGGCGGCGTGAAAAGCAGCTACCTTTCCCAGCTGCTGAAGGTGGCTGGCATCAGCCTTTTGATGGACTTTGCCGCCCAGACCTGCCGGGACGCCGGAGAGGAAGGCCTGGGCATGAAGGCCGAGCTGGTCGGCCGGGTGATGCTGCTCGCCCTGGCGCTGCCCGCCATGCAGACCCTTCTGGCCCACCTGTTCGCCCTGGCGCCATGAGGCTTTTGTGCCTGCTGCTGCTCCTTCTCCCTCTGTCCGCCGGTGCGGAATCCCTGACGGAATCCATCACCCAGGTGGTGGAGGGCCTGGACACCGCCGCTCTGGAGGAACTGCTCCGCCAGGATGACCCCCTTGCTGCCACAGGCGGCTTCACCGCCACGGTGGGCGCCATTGCCCGGGGTGAGATGAGCCTTTCCTTCGACCAGACCATGAGCCTGCTGACCAGCCAGCTTTTCTCCGCCGCCAAGGCCAGCCTGTGGCGCCTGACCCGGCTGATGGCGCCTGCCATGCTCTGGGGCATGCTGCGCAGGCTGACCCGCCAGGGCGGCGAGGCTGGCAAGGCCGTGTGCTACCTGATCGTCTGCATTTTTCTCACCCAGGATCTGGCTGAGCACACCGCCCTGTGCACTGCCGCCATGGAGAAAATCTCATCCGGTATGCAGGGCCTGTTTCCCCTTTTGCTGACGCTGATGGCTGCCGTGGGCGGCAGTGCAGGCTCCGGGCTGATGCAGCCGGCGGTGGTGGCTGCTGCCGGCAGCATGACGGCCTTCATCCGCCACATCACCCTGCCGCTGGCCACCATGGCTGCAGTGATGACCATGCTCTGCCACCTGGGAGAGGGCCTGCGGCTGTCCCGCCTGGGGGAATTGTTCCACCAGGCCGCCGCCTGGACCCTGGGCCTGTGCTTTACCATTTTCATTGGCGTGCTGGCTACCCGCGGGGTCACCGCCGCCGCCGTGGACGGCATTACCCTGCGCACCGCCAAATATGCCCTGGATAACCTGATCCCCGTGGTGGGCGGCCTGTTTGCCGATACGGTGGACACCCTGGTGGGTGCAACCCTGCTGGTGCAAAGCGCCCTGGGGGTAACGGGCTTTCTGCTGCTGGTCTCCTGGGCCATGGCGCCCCTGTGCCAGACCCTGGCTGCCGCACTGATGTACAAGCTGGCTGCCGCACTGCTTCAGCCTGTATCGGACGGCCCGCTTTCCTGCTGCATACACGATTTTTCCCGGGTGCTGATGCTGCTTTTCATCATTCAGCTGTGCACCGCTGCCATGTTTCTGCTCCTGATTGCCCAGCTGGTGGCTGTTTCCGGCATGACCATGATGCTGCGATAGGAAGGTGATTCTCTTGGACTGGCTGCACCCCTTCATTGCCCTGACCCTGTGCTGCGGCCTGGTGCTTTCCCTGCTGCCGGAGGGCGGCCTGCGCCGCACAGCCGCGCTGGTGCTGGGCCTGCTGCTCACCCTGTGCTGGGCAGACAGCCTGCTGGCGCTGCTGCACCTGCCATCCCTGGCACCGGGGCCTGCCACCGCCCTGGTGGAAACGGGCTATTCCGCCGGAGGTGAATAGCATGCCTGTTTTCCGCCTGAAGGAGCGCCTGCAGAAGGATGGCTGGCTGCTGCTGGCCCTGGGGGTTTCCGTTCTGCTGTGCCTGGCCCTGGGCCTGGTAGAGGGTTCCTCTGCCCAAACGGAGGAGGAAGGCCGCCTGGCCCGGGTACTCTCCGCCATGTCCGGTGCAGGCCAGGTGGAGGTCGCCGTGTTTTACCAGGAGGAAGGCGCCGTTCCCTGCGGCGCGGTGGTGGTGGCCCAGGGCGCAGACGATGTGGGCGTCCGCCTGCAATTGACCCGCGCCGTGTGCACCCTGCTGGGCCTGGAGCCCGGGCAGGTGGAAGTTTTTAAGCTGGGAGGTTTGGAACCATGATGGCTTTTATCCGCAAGCATCGCAATGTCCTTTTGCTGCTGTGCCTTTTGCTGACCCTGGCCTTCAGCTGGCTGGCTACCAACCAGCGTTTGGTGGATGCCGCCGCTACGGTCAGCCTGCCGGTGGAGCCGGTTTCCGCCGCGCCCGCAGGCAAGCTGGCCCAGTTCCGCGCCCGGCAGGAGGCGGCCTTTGCGGCGGATACCGCCAGCCTGCAGGCCCTGTGCGACCGGGAAGACCTCTCCGCCGCCACCAGGGAGGATGCCGCCCTGCAGCTGCAGCAGCTGATCGCCGCACGGGAAAAGCAGCTGGCCCTGGAGGGTGCCCTGACCCAGAGCGGCCTATACCCCTGCGTGGCGGTGGTGGGCGAGGGCAGCGTGACCCTGGTGACGGAGAAATCCACCCTGTCCGATGGGGAAAGCGCCCTGGTGCTCACCCTGGCCCAGGCCCATGCCGGGGTGGAGCCGTCCGGCGTGCGAGTGATCACCGCCGGGGACGGCGAATGATGTTTCAATGCAAAATCTTTTGGGTACAATACCCATGGGCTACCACTTCCGGCAGAACTGTGGTATAATGGTGCCATCAGCCAGATGGGAGCGATGACCATGACCCGTATGGGAGAAGTAACCGCCATCCGCGGCGGCATGCTGGAGATCACCTTCTGCAGGCCTGCCGACTGCGAAAAGTGCAATGCCTGCCGCGGCGGGCAGAAAGTGACCACCCTTCTTTTGCCCGGCCAGGCCAGCCTGGGGGATGCCGCCCTGGTGGAAATGCCTGCCGGCACCGTTGTGCAGGCCGCCGCCATGGCCTATGGCCTGCCCCTTGCCGGCCTGCTGGGCGGCGCAGCGGCAGGCGCATCGCTGTTTCCCGCCGTCAGCGATGGTGCCGCCGTGCTGGGCGGGCTGATAGGCCTTGGCGCCATGCTGCTGGTTGTCCGCCTGACGGAGCGCCGGCGCAAAAGCGACCCCCGCTGGACACCCCAGCTGATTGAAATCATCCCCAAAGTGCAGAAAGAATAAGGAGGTTTTCTTATGGCAACCGATATCAGGCAGGATAGCTTCGACGCTTTTATCGCCCAGGCAGACAAGCCTGTGCTGGTGGATTTTTGGGCCACCTGGTGCGGCCCGTGCCGCATGCTGGCCCCGGTGGTGGAGGAAGTTGCCGCCGAAAAGCAGGATTCCCTCATTGTGGGCAAGGTGGACGTGGACTCCTGTCCCGACCTGGCGCAGAAGTTCGGCGTCATGTCCATCCCCACGCTGATCCTCTTCAAGGACGGACAGCCCGTGGACAAGCGCATCGGCTACATGCCCAAGGACGAATTGGAACAGATGGTGAACCAGGCCCTGTAACCCCGTATCACAAGAAGCGCAGCTTCTCATACTCCCTGAACAAGCAACTGGCAGAGCCTTCAGCGGCTCTGTCTTTTTTGCGGGACAGCTGCGCAGGCCGCGCGTCTTCTTTTCGCAGAAAAACCCATCCATCAATCGTTTTGATAGAAAAATTGTCCTGCCGTGAACGAAAGTGCCGCTTGAAGTATCCTTCCTGGCAGACCGCCTCGCCGCAGGCAGCATCAGCCTGGAGCAGTTCATCCACGCCCTGAACCAGCGCGCAGAGGCTATGTTCTATGAAATGAACTAGCCGGCGTGCCCCGAAAATTTGGGAATTTCACGGCTTTGCACCTTGCATCCTGCCGGAAAGTGTGCTACAATGACATGCGGTGTGTGCAAAAGCATGCACGTCCCATGAGATCGCAGGAGGGAATCATCCAATGAGCCACACTTATGAGAAACTTTCCAGCAACAAGGCCAAGCTGACCTTCGTTATCCCTGCCCAGCAGTTCGACGAGGCCATGCAGAAGGCTTATCTGAAAAACCGCACCCGCATCAACGTGCCCGGCTTCCGCAAGGGCAAGGCGCCTCGCAGCCTGATCGAGCGCATGTACGGCGAGGCCGTCTTCTACGACGACGCGCTGGAGCTGCTCTTCCCCGATGCCTACGATGCCGCCATCGCCGAGTTCGACCTGAAGCCCGTTGACCGTCCCGAGGTGAATGTGGACGAGATCGGCGCCGGACAGGACCTGAAGTTCACCGCCGAGGTGTTCGTCCGCCCCGATGTGGAGCTGGGCCAGTACAAGGGCCTGGAGGTTGAAGTCGCCAAGCAGACCGTGACTGAGGACGACATCAACGCCCGCATTGAGCAGGATCGGCAAAAGGCCGCCCGCACCATCGATGTGGATGACCGCGCCGTGGAGGATGGCGACACCGTGAACCTGGACTATGCCGGCAGCGTTGACGGCGTGGCCTTTGCCGGCGGCACCGCCCAGGGCCAGACCCTGACCATCGGCTCCCACCAGTTCATCCCCGGCTTTGAGGAGCAGATGGTGGGCATGGTCATCGGCGAGGAGAAGGACCTGAACGTCACCTTCCCCGAGCAGTACCACAGCGAGGAGCTGTCCGGCAAGGCTGCCGTGTTCCATGTGAAGGTGAACGGCATCCAGAAGACTGAAATGCCCGAGCTGGACGACGACTTCGCCGCCGATGTCAGCGACTTCGATACCTTCGAGGCTTACAAGGCCAGCATCGTCAAGGAGCTGGAGGAGCGCGCCGAGAAGAACAACGACGTGACCTTCGAAAACGCGCTGGTGGAAAAGGCCGTCGAAAATGCCACCATCGATGTGCCCCATGCCATGATTCACGAGCAGCTGCACTACATGATGCGCGAAATGGAAATGCGCATGGCTTACCAGGGCCTGCGCATGGAGGACTACCTGAAGCACACCGGCCAGACCCGGGAGCAGCTGGAAGCCGCCTACCACGGCGAGGCTGAAAAGCGCGTCCGGATCGAGCTGACCCTGGAGGCCATCCGCAAGGCCGAAGGCATTGAGCCTACCGAGGATGAAATCAAGGTTCAGATTGCCGAGCAGGCCAAGCGCATGGGCCAGGATGTTGAGGACTTCGTGAAGTCCCTGACCAACGAGCAGCGCACTTACCTGGCCGATACCGCCGCCGTGCAGAAGGTCGTTGACCTGATGAAGGCCGAAGGCAAGGCTGTGGAAAAGAAGGAAGAGGAAACCGCCGAGTAACCCTTCCGCCCCATAAGCATCCAGGCGCGAGAGGTGGCTGCTGCGGTGTTCCGCTGGCGCCGCCCCTCGCGTTTCAGGTATATTGGCATAGTGCGCGGCTCCCCTGCATAGAATAGAAGGACGGCCTGCGCGCTGCACACAGCAAGGAGGTATGACGCCATGACGCTGGTACCCATGGTCGTTGAGCAAACCAACCGGGGCGAACGCTCCTACGACATTTATTCCCGCCTGCTGAAGGATCGCATTGTGTTCCTTTCCGGCGAAATTGAAGACAACATGGCCAACCTGGTGGTAGCCCAGCTGCTCTTCCTGGAAATGGAAGACCCGGATGCGGACATCAGCCTGTACATCAACAGCCCTGGCGGCTCCGTCACCGCCGGCATGGCGATTTACGATACCATGCAGTACATCAAGCCCCAGGTGCGCACGGTATGCGTGGGCATGGCAGCCTCCATGGGTGCATTCCTGCTGATGGCCGGCGAAAAGGGCAAGCGCCTGGCGCTGCCCAATGCTGAGGTGATGATCCACCAGCCCCTTGGCGGTGCCCAGGGCCAGGCCACCGATGTGGCTATCCGGGCCGAATGGCTGATGAAAACCAAATCCAAAATGACCCGCATGATGGCCGAAATGACCGGCCAGCCCATCGAAAAGCTCAAGGCTGACGTGGAGCGGGACTATTTCATGGATGCTGAAGAGGCCCTGAAATACGGCATCATCGACGAAATTTATCAGCCCCGGAAATAACCAGGGGCGGTGCCTCTGCAGGAGGATTTATGGCAAGAGACGATTTTTCCCAAGGCTCACTCCACCGCTGCAGCTTCTGCGGCAAAACCCAGGACATGGTGCAGCGGCTGATTGCAGGCCCCAATGTGTTTATCTGCAACGAGTGCATTCTGGTCTGCCAGCAGATTATGGCAGATGATCTGCCCATGGCACACACCGATGCAGGCCCCCAGGAGCTGCCCACACCCGCCGAAATGAAAGCTGTGCTTGATCAGTATGTCGTCGGGCAGGAGCAGGCCAAGCGTGCCCTGAGCGTAGCTGTTTACAACCATTACAAGCGCATTGGCCAGCAGACCAAGCCGGACGATGTGGAGCTGCAGAAGTCCAACATCCTGATGGTGGGTCCCACAGGCTGCGGCAAGACCTTCCTGGCCCAAACCCTGGCCCGTATTCTCAATGTGCCCTTCGCCATTGCCGATGCCACCAGCCTGACCGAGGCCGGCTATGTGGGCGAGGACGTGGAAAACATCCTTCTGCGGCTGATTCAGGCTGCGGATTACGACATTGAGCTGGCCCAGCGCGGCATCATCTATATTGACGAGATTGACAAAATCGCCCGCAAGAGCGAGAATCCGTCCATCACGAGGGATGTCAGCGGCGAAGGCGTGCAGCAGGCGCTGCTGAAAATTCTCGAGGGCACCGTGGCTGCCGTGCCGCCCCAGGGCGGGCGCAAGCATCCCCACCAGGAGCTGTTGCAGATCGACACCACCAACATTCTCTTCATCTGCGGCGGCGCGTTTGATGGCATTGTGCCCATCATCGAAAGCCGCGTGGGCAAGAAGCTGCTGGGCTTTGGTGCCGAGCTGCAAAGCAAGCGCGATCCGGATGTGTCAAAGGCACTGAAGGACATCCGCCCGGAGGATCTGACCCGGTTTGGCCTCATTCCGGAATTTGTGGGCCGCCTGCCCATTGTGGTCACCCTGGATCAGCTGGACGAAAACATGCTGATGCAGATCCTCACCGAGCCGAAAAACGCCCTGTGCAAGCAGTATCAGAAGCTGCTGGACATGGATGGCATCGACCTGACCTTCGAGCCGGAGGCTCTCCGCGCCATTGCCCACCAGGCCATTGAGCGCCGCTGCGGCGCCCGCGGCCTGCGTGCCATCATCGAAAATGTCATGCTGGACACCATGTTTGAGCTGCCCAGCCTGCCGGAGGTTACCGGCTGCATCATCGATGCAGACGCCGTCAACGGCGGCAAACCGCGCCTGGTGGAGGGCATCAAGCGCAACTCCCACCGGAAGGCAGAGGCACCCGTCCAGGCCCCCGAAAGCCTGCCGGAGGAAACCTCCGCATCCTGACCATTCAACACAAAAAGCCGCAGGCAAACGCTTGCGGCTTTTTCGCGCACGCCCGGCGGGAGTCGAACCCACGGCCTACCGCTTAGGAGGCGGTCGCTCTATCCTACTGAGCTACGGGCGCATGTGCTGCCTTGTGGGCAGCATCGAGTATTATAGCACAGTTGCGAGAAATGTGCAACACTTGGACCGGCATGTTTTTTCCGGCGCCGGAAGGCCTCACCGGGCAGGGTGATACCGGGCGCACGAAGAACCGCCCTGGCCCGCGGGGGAAGCTGCGCAGGCAGAAGGGCGGCTTCCGCCCGGGTCATGGCAGGGTGATGAATGCTACGCTGCATGGCTGGCACCTCCATGGGGCCTGGCTTATTCGGCAGGCTGCTCCATGGTATGCACTTCATCCGTCTGCGGTTCCCGGGTCACCTGCTCCAGCAGCTCCAGCAGCTGATCCCGGCCCGTGCCGTCCTCGGAGGAGAAGCAGATGATCTCCCAGGGCTGCACCAGCAGGGCGCGGCAAATAGGCGCCAGCTGCTTCTGCCGGGCGCCGCGGCTGATCTTGTCCGCCTTGGTGGCGATCACCGTAAAGGGGATGCCCATCTGCCGCAGAAACAGGTTCATCTGCTTGTCGTCCTCGGTGGGTTCGTGGCGGATGTCCACCAGGCACAGCACATGGCGCAGCTCGCCGGCCTGCTGGAAGTAGTCCTGCATCATCTGTCCCCAGCGGGCCTTTTCCTTCTTGTCCACCTTGGCAAAGCCGTAGCCGGGCAGGTCAATCAGGTGAAACTGCTGGTTCAGCAGAAACACGTTGATCAGCCGGGTTTTGCCGGGGGTGGCGGAGGTGCGGGCCAGCTTGTTCCGGCGGCAGAGCTTGTTGATCAGGCTGCTCTTGCCCACATTGCTCTTGCCTGCCACCGCCACCTGGGGCAGTCCGCGGCCGGCGAAATCGCCATACTCCGCCATGGAGGTAATAAAATCAGCTGTTTTGATTTCCACAGTTGTTCTCCTTGCCCGGCGTATGCACCAGGGCTGTCGTCAGTACGTCCTCAATGGTTTCCGCCGCCACCACCCGGAACTGGCTGAGCACATGGGGCGGAATTTCTTCCAGATCCTTCACGTTTTCCTTGGGAATCAGCAGGGTTTTAATGCCCGCCCGGTAGGCCGCCAGGGTTTTTTCCTTCAGGCCGCCAATGGGCAGCACCCGTCCCCGCAGGGTGATTTCCCCCGTCATCGCCACATCCTGGCGGACAGGGATACCCGTCAGCACGCTGGTCAGCGCGGTGGTCATGGTGACGCCGGCGGAAGGACCGTCCTTGGGCACGGCACCCTCCGGCACATGGATGTGGATGTCCTTCTCCTTGTAGAAGTCGTCCTTCAGGCCCAGCTCGGCGCTGTGGGCGCGTACCCAGGTGAAGGCTGCCTCGGCAGATTCCTTCATCACATCCCCCAGCTGGCCTGTCAGCTGCAGGCCACCCTTGCCGGGCATGATGGCGCACTCCACCTCCAGCGTTTCGCCGCCAACGGTGGTGTAGGCCAGACCGTTCACCACGCCGATGCGTGGCTCCTTTTCCGGCATTTCCCGGGTGAAGCGCGCCGCGCCCAGGTATTCCTGCAGCCTGGCGGGGGTCACGGTGACCTCGGTCACATCAGTGTCCAGCATGGTGACGGCTGCCTTGCGGACAACCTTCGCCACCGTCCGCTCCAGGGTGCGGACACCGGCCTCCCGGGTGTAGCCTTCAATCAGGCTGCGCATCACCTTGTCGCTGATCTTCACAGCCTTGGGCTGCAGACCGTGGGCTTCGATCTGCTTGGGCAGCAGGTGGCGCTTGGCAATCTGCAGCTTTTCCTCCTCGGTATAGGAGGGCACCTCAATGACCTCCATCCTGTCCAGCAGCGGGCCGGGGATGGTGTCCACCGAGTTGGCGGTGGTGATGAACATTACCTTGCTCAGGTCAAAGGGCAGCTCCATGTAATGGTCGCGGAAGTTCTCGTTCTGCTCCGCGTCCAGCACTTCCAGCAGGGCGCTGGCAGGGTCGCCCCGCATGTCGTGGCTCATCTTGTCAATCTCGTCAAACAGGAACACCGGGTTCATGGTGCCGGCCTGCTTGATGCCTGCAATGATGCGCCCGGGAATGGCGCCGATGTAAGTGCGCCGGTGGCCGCGGATCTCCGCCTCATCCCGCACGCCGCCCAGGCTCATCTGGACAAATTTGCGGCCCACGGCCTTGGCAATGGCCCGGACGATGGAGGTTTTTCCCACGCCGGGCGGGCCGACAAAGCACAGGATGGGGCCTTTCGTGTCCTGCTTCATGCGCAGCACAGCCAGGTATTCCACAATGCGCTCCTTCACCTTTTCCAGCCCGTAATGATCCTGGGCCAGCACCCTTCGGGCACGCTTCAGGTCCAGGTTGTCGGCGGTGGTCTGGCCCCAGGGCAGGTCGAGAATCCACTCGATATAGGTGCGGCTCACCCCAACCTCCGGCGTGCCGGGAGCCATCCGCGCCAGGCGCTCCAGTTCCTTTTCGCATTTCTGGCGGGCTTCCTCATTCAGGGGTGTGCGCTCCATGCGCTCCCGCAGGTCATCGGTGTCGGTGGCCTCGGTGTCCCCCAATTCGGTCTGGATGGCCTTGATCTGCTCTCGCAGATAGTAGTCCTTCTGGTTTTTTTCAATCTGCTTTTTGATGCGGGCCTGCACCTGCTTTTCCACGCCGGCCAGTTCGGTTTCCCGGGCGAGAATGGCGCACAGGCTTTCCAGGCGGCGCTTCACGTCCAGCTCCTCCAGGATCTCCTGGCGATCCTCCAGCCTGGTCAGGATGTTGGCGGCAATAATGTCCGCTATCTGGTCAGGAGCCTCCACATCCCGTACGGAGGCCACGGTTTCCTGGCTCACCCGCAGGCTGGCCTTGGCAAAGGTTTCGAAATAGTCCTTGGCGGTGCGCACCAGGGCCTGCAGCTCCATTTCATCGCCGGTGATTTTGCCGTCATCCGGGCGGATGCTGCCCAGCAGGTAGGGTTCCTCCTGGGTGATGGACTGCAAAACGCCGCGCCTTTCGCCCTCCACCAGCACCCGCAGGTTGTCCCCGGGCAGGTTCATCACCTGCTTGATGGCGGCAATGGTGCCCACCCGGCACAGGTGCTCCACCCCAGGATCCTCCACCTCGGCATCCTTCTGGGCCACCAGGAAAATCTGCTGACCCTCCATCATGGCCTGCTCCAGGGCGGCCACGGATTTATTTCTGCCCACGTCAAAGTGCAGCACCATATGGGGGAAAACCATCAGTCCCCGCAGGGCCAGCACCGGCATGGAAAGCGTTTTTTTCTTTGCTGGCATAGTTCCTCCTGCCCGGCGCAATCAGGCGCCGGATTGCATACTTTGCCGAAACGCAAATTCCGACATATATCAGTATACCCGTTTTTCTGCGGTTTGGCAAGGGTCAGGTGGAGGCCGGGATGCATTCCGGCGCTTCTTCCACCGTCACAGGCAGGAGAATTTCCTCCAGAACCTGGCGCAATTCCGTTACGCAGCGGATCTCCACCCCCAGGCCGTGAAGGGTTTCCATATCGTTTTCCGCAGGGATGAACACCTTGCGCACGCCGGCCTGGCGGGCAGCCTCCACCTTTTCCGGCACGCCGCCCACAGGCTTCACCTGCCCCAGCACGGAGATTTCCCCCGTCACGGCGCAGGCACCATCCACCTTCTGCCCAGTCAGGGCGCTGATGGCAACCACCGCCATGGCCGCACCGGCTGACGGGCCATCCACCGGGGCACCGCCGGGAAAGTTGATGTGCAGGTTCCTTGCCCCCAGGGGAAAGCCCAGCTCCGCCAGGAGGGTTTTCACATTCTCAGCCGAGGCCCAGGCGGTGGACTTGCGCCGCATGCGGCGGCCTTCCTGGCCCATTTCTTCCTCCTCCACAATGCCGGTCACCGTAACCTGCCCGGTGCCCGGGGTGGAAACAGCCTCCATGTCCAGCAGCGCCCCCTGATGGGTGCCAAACACCGCCAGCCCGTGAACGCTGCCCACCTTGGGGGTCAAATCTGCCAGCTGATTGGGCCGGACGGCATAGTGGCCGGACTGCACCACCCAGCTGACATCCGCCGGGGTAATGGTCCTGCGCTCCTCCATCTGGGCCAGGCCGGCGCACATCTGCACAATGTTCACCGCATCCCGGCCGCAGGAAGCGTACCGGCCAATGGTGTCCGCCTCCACTTCCCCCATGGTATAGCCGGCACGCTGGGCCGCACCCTGGGCAATGGAGGCAATCTCCTCCGGCGTCAGGACGCGGAAGAATATCTCCATGCAACGAGAGCGCAGCGCCGGGGAAATCTCCTCCGGGCTGCGGGTTGTGGCACCCACCAGGCGAAAGTCCGCCGGCATGCCTTTTTTGAACACCTCATGAATGTACCTGGGCACGGCGCTGTCCTCCGGAGTGTAGTAGGCAGATTCGAACATCACCTTTCTGTCCTCCAGCACCTTCAGCAGCTTGTTCATCTGAATGGGGTGCAGCTCGCCAATTTCATCCAGAAAAAGCACACCGCCATGGGCTTTGCTGACAGCTCCCGGCTTCGGCTGGGGTACGCCCTGCACGCCCAGAGGGCCTGCGCCCTGGTAAATCGGGTCATGAACGCTGCCAATCAGCGGGTCCGCAATGGCTCTTTCGTCAAAGCGGATGCAGGTGGCGTCCATCTCAATAAAGGGTGCATCCTTCAAAAACGGCGTTCCCTTCGAGTGCTTGGCGGCCTCCAGCACCAGGCGTGCGGCGCAGGTTTTGCCAACTCCGGGCGGGCCATAGATCAGCACATGCTGGGGATTTGCGCCGCACAGGATGGCCTTCAGAGATTTTATGCCATCCTCCTGGCCCACAATGTCCGCAAAATCCATGGGCCGCACCCGCTCCGCCAGGGGTTCGGAAAGGTGTATGCTCCGCATGCGGCTCAGCCTGTCCATCTCCCGCCCGCCTTCCCTGCGGACGGCAGGAGTGTTCCGCTTCTGCTGCTTCAGCTGGCGGAAAAAGTAAATCCCAACCACCAGCGTCACCGCCAGCTGGATCAGGATCAGCACAAGATTGACCACGTTCATCCCTCCATTTCTCTGGATAGGATGGACAATTTGATTTCAATCATGTGCACGAAATAGAGGCAAGGCGCCGGTGCTTTTTTCTACGGAATGTTCTTTTTGACATTTCAGTCATTATTTTCTGCTTGTCGTTTCGTCACGTTTCAGTGTTGAACAACAGTTACACCATGTAACACTTGTTACTATTTGTTTTCAATATATTTTTTACCTTTTCTTTCTCCTTTTTTCCACATTTACTACACAATTCAAGGTTGCATTCGATGTTGAATTGTCGTATAATCAAGGCTGGCGGATAGGGTTTTCCTGCCGAAGGAGGGACGATCGATCATGCACCGGCGTGGCTATTCCGTGGCGGTTGGCATTCTTCTGGTGCTGATTGTCCTTCTGCTGTTCGCCATGGGATACATTGCCTGGCTGCTCCTGTGCACCCCTGTCGAACAGCCGGCAGCCGCACCCTCCCCTACTGCCGGGTCTGCGCTTCTCACCGCAGAGGATCTTCTGCCGGGCCGGGAGCAGCTGTTTCACCAGGTGGATGGCACTCTGACCGATGCCCGTGGTCAACACCTCGCGCTGTCCTCCCTGCAGGGGAAGCCGGTGGTGCTGCTGTTCTGGTCCAGTTGGTGCAGCGATTGCAAGGAATACCTGGCTCAGGGTCTGTCCCAGGCCGCCCAGGCTGCCCGGGAAGCAGGCGCCATCTTTCAGCTGGTGTGCCGGGAAGGCGTTCAGGGGGATACCTACCAGGCTGCCCGGCAGGTGCTGACCCAGTACGGCCTGGACGAGGAAACCTGGATGGATCCCGATGCGGCGCTTTACCACGCACTGGGGCTGCACAGCGTGCCTTCCCTGGTGGTGCTGGACAAGCAAGGCCGGCTGATGTGCGCCACCACCCGCATGCCGGATGCTCAGACCATGCTGAACATGCTGGCCTATGCCGAAGACCCCCAGGCCCAAACCATCGCGCTGCTTCGCACCCTGCAGGATGGCACAGGCCTGGTGCCCTCCAGCTGCCGCGCCGTTGATGGTCAGCTGCTGCCGGGGGATACCCTGCTTTCCGAAAGCCAGGGGCTGCTGATGCTCTGGGCTGTAAACGCCGGCAATCAGCCCCTGTTTGACCAGCTGTGGCAGGGTGTGTGTACAGGGCTTACCCAGGGGAACCTGACTGCCTGGCAGCGCCAGGATGGTGAGCTTTCCCAGGTCAACGCCAGCCTGGATGACCTGCGCCTCATAGAGGCGCTGGCCCTGGCGGAGGCCCGCTGGGGCGGCTATGCCGAGGCGGCTTCGGCCCGGGCAGAAGCCCTGTATGCCGCCTGCGTGCGCAATGGCCTTCTGCGGGATTTCTCCAGCCTGGATGGCGCCACCACCGCCATGAAGGTCACCCTGTGCTACATGGACATCGCCGCCATGCAGGCAGCTGCTGCCTATGACGTCCGCTGGAGCGATGTGGCCGACAGGGCTGTTCAGCTGCTGTCCCGCCGGGATAGCCTGGTGAGCCAGTCCCTTCCCCTGTACCGCACCGCTTACGATGCCGATGCCGACGCCTTCATCGGCACCCAGCTGCAGATGAACGAGGCCATGGTGGCTGTGCTGAATGCCGTGCGCGCAGGCGTTGCCTTCCCCGAAACCCTCGACTGGCTGGCCAATGCCCTGGATGACGGGCCCATCTACGCCTCCTATGGCGAAAACGGCCTGGTCACCCCCGGCTACCGGATGGAGTCCACCGCCACCTATGCGCTGCTTGTGCAGATTGGCACAGCCGCCGGCCGTGAGGACATCGCCCTCAAGGCCCTTGAGCGCATGGAGCGGGCCCGCTGTTTTGAGGTGCCCATGGCTGGCGGCTACGGCTCTGCCAGCGATGCAGTTCTCTATACCTTCGATGTTCTGGAGCCTCTGCTGGCCTGGCAGTCGCTGGGCTGGTAAGCCTTTCGCCGTTTCCGGCAAGGAAAGGAGGTATATCCCAAGGATGCTTCGGTTTCTCATGCGCGTGCTGGATGCCCTCAAGCGTGGCTTCCACGCCCTGCGGGGAAAGGTTCGCTCCTTTGACCGCCGCATGCGCAAGCGCTATCGTCCCCAGCGGCTGGCGCTGCTCACCCTGCTGGTTATTGCCGGCACCATGGTCATCACCCTGTTTGTTCCGCCATACCTGGGCCTGTCCAACGATGGCAGCCTGGACAGCGTGATGGCCGATGTGGGCCTGAGCCGGCTGAATGCCGATGACGATACAGCCTATTTCAGCTACTACGAGCGAACCTACCGCCTGACCCCCGGCATCGCTGCCCCGGGCACCACACCGGCGCTGCTGAAGGGCACCATCCAGCTGGCCATGGGCCTGGATGCACTGCTGACCGGGCAGGATGGCCTGTTTGACATCCGTTGCCTGGCCGCCATTTACACCGTGCTGTACCTGGCAGTTCTTTATCCGCTGCTGTGCGGCGTGCTCTCCCGGGTGCAGCTCTATTCCGAGGGACTGGTGCTGGCGGTTTTCTCCGCCCTGGTCTTTGGCGATACCACCATTGTTGTGCGGTTCGCTTCCTTTTATACACAGCCGTGGGAGCTGATCCTCTACATCGTTCTGGCGGATGCCGTTTTTCTTATTCCCTGGCGGAAGGACGGCTGGCTCAGCCACCTGTGCATGCTGCCGGCTGCTGTACTGCTGATATCCGTCAACATCTACTGCTCCGCCGCCGTGCTGATGCTTTCCGCCATGTACTGGGTGCTGCTGCGCCGCAAAACCGATTCCCTCCACCGGATTGCCTACATCTTTTCGGCGCTGGTGCTGTGCTTTGCAGGGGTGGTGGGCGTTGGCCGCATGACCGGCCAGCAGACCCGCCAGGAAAAGTACAACCAGCTGACCCGCGGCGTGCTGTTCCAGGCCGCCGACCCGGAGGACGCGCTGGCCTTCTTCGGCGTCGAGCCGCGCTACAGCGTGCTGACGGAAACCTATGCCGAGCAGAGCTTTCCCGTGGCAGATGTGGATTCCGGCGTGCTGGATGAAGGGTTCCTTGACAAATACACCACCTCGGATGTACTGATGTATTACCTGACGCACCCGCTGGATCTGGTCAGCCTGTTCGATGTGGGGGTCAGCAGCAGCTTTGTCACCCGGTCGGACTACAGCGGCAACTACGAGCAAAGCACAGGCATGCTTCCCCGGGCCAAGGCGCTGCTGGTATCCGTCTGGTCCACCTTTAAGGAGCAAAGCGCACCCCGAACCGCCGGCCTTGTGGTGCTGCTGGCTGTGGCCTTCCTGATCTTCCGCCGGGGCAAGTCCAGCGAAACCCCCGAGGGCGAGGCGGAAAACACCTTCACCATCCTGTGCGTGTTTCTGTGCCTGTTCTCCGTTCTGCAAATGATGACGCTGCTCATCATGTCCGGCGACAGCCTGCTTCTGCGCCAGAGCTTTCTGATGAGCTTGTTTATTGACATGATGTTCGTGCTCTTCCTGTCCGAGGCACTGCACAAAACGAAGATTATCGATATTGACGAGGAGTGATGGATGATGAAAGACCAACGCAATGGTACCTACATCAACCGCGATATATCCCTGCTGCTTTTGCTCCTGTGGGCATTTCTGCAGGCCATAACCCTGGCCTTTGCCCAAAAGGACGCCATCACCTCCTATCTGGTGCTTTTCTTCTTTTCCGATGCGGCTGTGCTGGTCACCTATATGGGCCGGCGCACCACCGGCCTGACCCTGGGCGGAACCGTCACCTGCGTGTGGGTGGCATGGAAAATGTATTCCTTCTACGAAAGCGGTGCCGCCCTTTTCCTGCTTGATTATGTCGTTATCCCCATTCCCCTGATGGGCGTTGGCATTGCCCTCATGTACGAGCACAGCACCCGCAAGGTGAACATGGAAAACATGATGCTGCGCCGCCAGGTGGAGGATCTGGTGCTGATTGACGAAACCTCCGGCCTGTACAACCTGCGCGCCCTGTACAGGGATATGCAGATGATGGTGCACTACAGCAAGCGCAACAGCATGCCCCTTACGCTGATGATCGTTCAGATGCGCTACGAAAGCGAGCTGCGCAGCATGCTCTCCCGGGATCAATACCTGGAGCTGCGCAAACACCTGACCGATGATGTGACCAACAACGTCCGCGTGGAGGACAGGGTCTACTGCATTGACGAGCATGGCACCATGGCCGTTCTGCTTACCACCACGGTGGATGGCAGCAGCATTGTCCGTGCCCGCATCAACAAATCCATTCAGGAGGATAACATGGGCGGCATCCTGGCCCGGGGCACCAAGCTGGGCATGCGCTATGCCGCCAGGGAATACGATGACGAAGCCTACAAGGGCGACATGGTCAGCTTCAAAAAGGCTGTGGAGAGCGAGCTGGTGTACGATGTTTAAGCGTTTCACCGCCCTGGTGCTTCTCCTTTGCCTGCTCCCCTGCTGCCTGCCCGCTCAGGCAAAGGACACGCACATCCTCTTCATCTCCAGCGAGGGCAGCGGAGGCAGCTCCTCCCGGGCCATGGAGGAGCTGCGCCGCCTGGCGCTGTATGGCAACTGGAACTGCCGCTTTCAGGATGTTTCCGCCCCCGTTGACCTGACGGATTGCCAGCGGATTATCCTCTGCGTGGACAAGGGCGTTTCCCTCCCCCAGGAAAGCGCACTGGCCCTGCGCCGCAGCGGACTGCCCGTATTTGTGGTTGGCAGCGGCGGCCTTTCCCAGCTGACCCGCACCCGGGAGCTTGAGGGCACCCTGGTGCTCCGCACGGAAACCGAATCCCGCCAGAACAACGATGTGCTGCTTTCCGATACCTCCGTCACCCTGATGCAGCGCACCGGCGACTCCCTGGGCGGCACGCTGTTTGTGGGCGCCACGGCCTATCCCCTGTGCAGCACCGTGGAAAACATCACCCACCTGGCGTATTTCGATCCTGCCTCCGCCAGCATGTGCACCTACCTTTCCTCCTGCCTGCAGCTGTGGGCCTGGCCCTATGAAAACGCACCCATCAGCTATGGCCAATACCTGGTGCTGGACAAGGTGTACCCCTTTGACGATCCCGCCCGGCTGCTGGAGATTACCGACATGCTGGAGGAGGAGTCCATCCCCTATGCGCTGACGGTGATGCCCCTGTACAGCAACGCGGAATACCCGGCCATGAAGCGCTTCTGCGAATTCCTGACCTATGCCCAGAGCCGGGGTGCCGGCATCATTCTCCACGCGCCGCGGGTCACCCTGCTGAACACCGAGGCAGAGGACATCCAGGAACATATGGAGATCGCCTATCAGGCCTACACCCAATACGGCGTATACCCCCTGGCCATTGAGGCGCCGGAGGTCTGGTTGCAAAGCGAAAAGGGCCTGAGCATTCTTGGCGGTTTCCGCACGGTGTTCCTCTTTTCCAGCGATGAGCCTGTCTATGGTCAGCCGCTGTCCATCAACCTGGCCTGGAAGGACGGTCACCAGCTGATTGCCCAGGCCCGTTCCGATGCCCTTTCCTACACCGATGCCTACGCCCAGGCCATTTACCTGGACATCAACCAGGATGTGGAAACCCTCCGCCAGCAGGTGCAGCGCATCAAAAGCTCACGCCGGACGCTGAAAAGCCTGCGGGATATGGAAAACTCCGTTTATATCGGCAGCGATTACCTGCATCAGGCCCCGGAAACCGGCATCACCTTCAATGGCAAGCCGGTGCAAACCATTTACCAGCCCTTTACCTACCCCGAGGATTACCGCTACGACCGCGGCTTTGTGCAGAACCTGACCGAGCAGATTGAAAGCGGCAACCACCTGATTATGATCTTCGTGCTGGTGGCCTGTACCTTCTTCATCCTGTCCATCCTGCTGGCCAGGCGCAGCATGCGCCAGGAGCTTCTGCTGGGCAGAAAGGAAAGCCGCAAGCAATCCCGCAGAAAGGAGATGCCGTCATGAGCCTGCTGGATTACCTGACGCTGTTTTCCATGATCGCCATCTGGGGCCTGATGGCCATCAACGTGTTCCTTTCCGTGGGCGGCTTCTTCTACTATTATAAGATGGGACGGCAGGATCCCCATGTGCCCCTGGAGGAATACCCCTTCGTCAGCGTGATGGTGCCCGCCCACAACGAAAGCGCCGTCATCCAGCGCACCGTTCGCGCTCTGCTGAATTTCGACTATCCCCAGGACAGGTACGAGGTTATTGTCATCAACGATAACTCCACCGACAATACCGCCGAAAAGCTGGCCCAGGTGCAGGCCCAGTATCCCTCCAAGCGCCTCATCGTGGTCAATACGGACAACCAGCTGGGCGGCAAGGGTAAGTCCAACGCGCTGAACATCGGCTTTTCCGTGGCGAAGGGGACGGTGCTTGCCATTTACGATGCGGACAACACCCCCGAGCCCGGCGCCCTGCGCATCCTGGTGGAAAACCTGATGGCAGACGAGAGCCTGGGCGCGGTGATTGGCAAATTCCGCACCCGGAACCGCAATGCCTCCCTGCTGACCCGTTTCGTCAACATCGAAACCCTGGCCCACCAGTGCATGAACCAGGCCGGCAGGTGGTTCTACTTCGGGCTGTGCACCATTCCCGGCACCAACTTCGTCATCCACCGCCACATTATCGAGAAGATCGGCGGATGGGACCCCCAGGCGCTGTCCGAGGATACGGAGATCAGCTTCCGCATTTACCGCATGGGGTACAAGATACGGCAGATTCCCGCCGCCGTCACCTGGGAACAGGAGCCTTTCCGCCTGGACATATGGCTGAAGCAGCGCACCCGCTGGGCCATGGGCAACCTGTATGTGCTGGTGAACAACTTTAAGTACGTTTTCGACCCGGATGCCGGGAAAATGCGGCTGGACGTGCTGTACTACACCCTGGTGTATGTGCTGATGGCCACCGCCCTGGTATGCTCGGATTCCATTTTCATTCTGGGCGTTCTGGGATATGCCCATGTGTCCCTGGGCGGTCTTTCCACCATGGTGTGGGTGCTGGCCTGCGCCCTGTTCGAGTGCAATGTGATGCTCACCCTGGCCCTGGAGAAAAACGAGTTCAACATCCAGTCCGCCTTCCTGGTGCTGCTGATGCTTTTCACCTATGCCAAGCTGTGGGTGGTGGTGGTGCTCCGGGCCGCCTGGATGTCCCTGAAGCAGCACCTGACCCGCACAGAAGTTAAATGGTACAAGACGGAACGTTCCGCTGATTGATAAAGGGGGAATCACCATGAACAAACCTACCAAGCTGCTATGCCTGCTCCTGGCCCTGATGGCCTTCCTCTCCTCCGCCCTGGCGGATGAGGAAATGCCCCTGGGGCAAAACGACCTGTATATCCAAAGCGAGCTGGAGGCCCGGGAAAATGCCCAGAAGGCCGAGTTTGAACAGGCCGAGCACAGCGGCAGCCAGTATGCCGATTTCTACTTCGGCAGCATACAGCTTTTGCAGGGCATCACCTCCTCCATTGGCCTGTATGCCAAGATTCCGGATTATGCCCAGCCCACCAGCGCCGTGCTGCGGCTGAGCTATTCCGCCTCCGACCTGATTCTGGAAAAGTATTCCTCCCTGACCTTCTACATGAATGGCACACCCTTTCACTCCGTTGCCATCGCCCCCGGCACCATGGGCGGGCAGGAGGTATTGTACATTGAGGTGCCTGTGGCGCTGATGACCAGCGGCTACAACCTGCTGGAGATTCTCTGCTACGCCCGTCTGACCGATGACGAGGGCTGCACCGATGACTACAATGGCGCCAACTGGGTCAAGATCGACAGCGCCACCTGCCTGCGGGTGTATTACGACATTGCCGGCCATGCGGATGACCTGGCTGTTTACCCTTATCCCTTCCTGTCCATGATGGATCCCACCGGTGAAAACTGCGCCGTTGCCGTTTCCGATGCCGCCGACACAGCCGAGCTGGCTGCCGCCATGACCATCGTTGCCGGCCTTGGCAGCGACCTGAGCACCGAAAACAACCTGCTGACCACCACCATTGGCGCCTGCGACCGCCAGCACATCATCTATGTGGGCCTGGCTGGCAACACGCCGGACAGCCTGCTGGCACTGCTGAATCAGCAGGTGCCGCCCACCGGTGCACTGGTGCAGCGCGCCAGCGCCGGCGGAAAGGATTACCTGCTGATCGTTTCCAACGAGTCCCAGGCCCTGATGGAGGCCGCCCAGCTCCTTTCCGACAGCAGCCGCGTGCAGCAGCTGCACGAAAGTTCCGCCCATGTCAGCGTTGGCGAGGCCCAGGTGTACATCAGCGCCAGCGCCGCCTCCGACCTGTCCCTTCAGGGCCAGTACACCTTCAAGGATGTTCTGGGCCACGGCGCCAGCTTCTCCGGGCCTTTCCGCCAGCAGGTCACCATGTACCTGCCCGTTTCGGCTGATTACACCCTGTCCAGTGAAAGCCGGTTTTCCTTCAACATCCGCTACAGCGAAAACCTGGACTTTGACCGCAGCCTGATGACCGTCTACTGGGGCACCAGCGTACCCCTCTACAGCCGCAAGCTGACCAAGGACGGTGCCGCCGGCGAAACGGTTTCCTTCTCCGTGCCGGCGGATGCCATTGGCACCGCAGGAACCTCCATGACCATCGTGTTTGACCTGGAGATCAAGGACCTGGACTGCACCGTCCGCAACATGAACACCCCCTGGGCCTATATTACCGAGGATTCCACCCTGTACCTGCCCCACGGGGAAAAGTCCGCCCTGAACCTTTCCAACCTGCCCGCTCCCTTCCAGAGCAAGAACCGCATGAACAACCTGCTGCTGATACTGCCCGATGTGCTGAAGGCGGACGAGCTGAACCTGGCAGGGCGCATCATGGCCATGCTGGGCGCCGGCAGCGACCCCTATGGCAGCCTGCAGGTGATTTACGCCAGCCAGTTCGACCGTGCCATCCACGCCGGCTGCAACCTGGTGGCCGTGGGCCGCGCCAAGGACAATCCCTTCCTGCAGCGCAACAACGCCGGCCTTTACTTCCAGTATGACGACAGCATGGCAGCCCTGTCCTCCAACAGCAAGCTGGTGATGAGCAGCGCCTTCACCACCCAGGCGGGCGCATTGCAGCTGATGCCCTCGCCCTACGACCAGGAGCGCACCATGCTGGTTGCCACCGCGCCCGAGGCCACCGGCATTCAGGCGCTGATTAACCAGATCAGCACCGAACAGGGCCGCTGGTCCCTGACCCGTGAGGCCGTGGTGGTGGATGGCTACGGCCGTGCCACCAGCTATCAGTTCACCACCTCTGCCGCCGGCACCGCCAGCGATGCCAAGCCTTCCTTCACCCAGGTGGTGGTGGAAAACCGCGAGCCTATGCTGATGATGCTCATCGGCATGGGGTGCATGGTGCTGCTGCTGCTGGGCGCGGTGATTGTGATGCTCCGGGCCCGCCGCCGCCGCAAGAACGAGGAATAATCCGCCACAGCCGGAGGAGCTTGCCTTCTCCGGCTATCTGCCAATGAACAGGAGGCCTGAAAACGGATGCTGTTTAACTCCATCGAATTTCTGCTTTTCTTTCCCGCGGTCGTGCTGGCCTATTTCCTCATCCCCGGCAAGGTACGGATGTACTGGCTGCTGGTGGTTTCCTATGTGTTTTACATGGGCTGGAACCCGGAGTATGCCCTGCTGCTGTTTTTCTCCACCGGCGTCACCTGGGTTTCAGGCCTGCTGATTGGCCGCAGCCGCGCCAAGGTGAAGCAGGCCGAGGAAAACGGCACCAAATGCCGCGATCTTTCCAGGCTGTGGGTTGCCCTGTGCCTGGTGATCAACCTGGGCATCCTGTTCTTCTTCAAATACTTCGATTTCACCGTGTCCAACCTGAACAGCCTGCTGGCTGCCCTGGGCCGCGAGCCTGTGCGCCCCAATTTTTCCGTGCTGCTGCCCGTGGGCATTTCCTTCTACATCTTCCAGGCCCTGTCCTATACCATCGATGTGGTTCGGGGCGATGTACGGGTGGAGAAGAACTTCTTCAAATACGCGGTGTTCGTCAGCTTCTTCCCCCAGCTGGTGGCAGGCCCCATTGAGCGCTCCAGCCACCTGCTGGAGCAGTTCGACACCCCTCATTCCTTCAGCCTGAAAAACCTGAAGGACGGCCTTCTGATGATGCTGTGGGGCTTCTTCCAGAAGCTGGTCATTGCCGACCGGGCCGCCATTGTGGTCAACGAGGTGTTCAACGCCTGCGAGTATTACAGCGGCTTCACCGTGGTGCTGGCCATCATGCTCTTTGCCGTGCAGATTTATGGCGATTTTGCCGGCTACAGCTGCATTGCCATTGGCGCAGGCCAGGTGATGGGCTTTGACCTGATGCGCAACTTCACCCAGCCATACTTTGCAACCTCTGTGGCGGATTTCTGGCGGCGGTGGCACATTTCCCTGTCCACCTGGTTCCGGGATTATCTCTACATCCCCCTGGGCGGCAACCGGAAAGGCACCGCCCGCAAATACCTGAACCAGATGATCGTCATGCTGGTATCCGGCCTGTGGCACGGCGCCGCATGGACCTATGTCATCTGGGGCGGACTGAACGGCCTGATGGAGATTATCGGCGGTGCCACAAAGGATTTCCGCAGCCGTCTGCGCGGGCAGCTGGGCGTGAACGAGAAGTCCTTCAGCACCCGGCTGGGCAAGATGCTGGTTACCTTCCTGCTGATTAACCTGACCTGGGTTTTCTTCCGTGCCAACACCGTGGAGGATGCCTTCTACATTGTGGGCAGCATTTTCCGCGGCTGGGACCTGAACGTGTTCATCGATGGCAGTCTGCTGCGCCTGGGCTTTGACATATCGGAGTGGATTTCCCTGGGCATCGGCCTGGCGGTGCTGCTGATGGTGGGCATTCTGAACGAGCGGGGTATGGACATCCGCGAAAGCCTCAGCCGGCAGCAGCTTTGGTTCCGCTGGCTGGTGTACCTGCTGCTGTTCTTCTCCGTGCTGCTGCTGGGCATCTACGGCCCGGGCTTCGAAGCCTCCGCCTTCATCTACTTCCAGTTTTAACGAAAGGAGAAATGCAAAATGTCAAGAAAGATTCTTCGGGTCGTTGCCTTTCTCCTGGTGCTGGTTTTGTGCTATGCTGCCGTGGATAATGTGCTGAAAATCAAGGTTTACGACATGCGCTCCCTGATCACCCTGCAGCAGATGGACGAGGGCACGCTGGATGTTGTTTTTGTCGGCTCCTCCCACATTGGCAGAAATGTGGACAACCAGCAGCTGTGGGCCGAGCACGGCATCACCAGCTATGACCTGTGGGCCGGCATGCAGCCTGTGTGGAACAGCTACTACTACCTGAAAGAAGCGCTGAACTACCAAACGCCCAAGCTGGCTGTGGTGGATGTTTTCCTTTGCGGCACTGCGCTGGACTATTCCACCAAGGTTGTCGCTATGAAAAACATTACCACCATGCCCTTTGGCCTGAACAAGATCAACGCCGCCTTTGCCTCCTTCGAACGGTGGCAGGATGCGGTGGAGGCCCTGTGGGGCATGCCCTACTATCACTATCGCTATGACGAGCTGACCGCCGATGACCTGGCTGGCCGCTACGGCTGGGATGATGAAATCATCCCCACCGTGCACCAGACCAACGACTGGGTCTATCCCCTGAATTTCCCGGACTACGCTTCCATCACCGACACCCTTGCCTTAACCGAGAAAAATGAAACCTACCTGCGCAAAATCATCGACCTGTGCAAGGCCAAGAACATTCCGCTGCTTCTGCTCGTTGCGCCCTTTGAAGCCACCGAGGAGGAGTGCATGCGCTTCAACACCGTTCAGCAGATCGCCCAGGAAGAGGGCGTTCCCTGCCTGAACTACCTTCACGTCTGGGATGAGGAAGGCATTGATCCCCTGTCCCATTTCTACGATGTGGGTCACTTTAACGAAACGGGCATCAGGCGGTTCACCGCCAGCCTGGGCAACTACCTGGCTGAAAACTACGACCTGCCCGACCATCGCACCGATCCCTTCCACCCCTGGTATGGCATAACCGATGCCATCGACATCAGCCTGCAGGCTGATTACCACCTGTCCCAGGTGTTCCGCGGCGATGGCCGCCAGCGCTATACCGATACCGGCCTTCAGCCCTTTGCCGACCGCTATGGCTCCTGGACGCTGATGACCCGCATCGACACCACCCCCATCACCGAAGGGGACAGCGTTTACCTTTCCTGCTTTGACGAGTCCGATGCATCCAACCACCGCGGCCTGCTGCTGCGCCAGAACAGAGGACGCCTGGAGCTGATCCTCGGCCCCAATGTGAACATGAACCTTCCCCTGCCCCAGGGCGACACCGCTGACCTGCGCATCATCAAGAGCGGCGAGGAGTTCAGCATTTATTTCGATGGCCAGTGGATTACCACCGGCGAAACCCTGTCCTTCCCCGATTACGATGGCAACCTGCTCATTGGCTGCCAGGAGCTTTCCGCCCAGGGCGAGCGCTTCCGCTACAGTCCCACCACCGTGCTGAACCTGGAATACTACGCCTCCGCCTTGTCCACCAGCGAAGTGGAGGCCTGGCAGCCCGAAACCCTGCCCGAGCCTGAACTGCCCCTGGGCGTTGGCATTGCCCAGGCCCAGCCCATTTACACCCTGGATGAGCAGTTCATGGGCAATGGCGACCTGTACCGGCAGGAGAGCGTCATCGACACCGGTCTTGCCCTCTTTAACGATCCCTCCACCCGCTTCACCCTGACGGCTACCGTCCTGCCCAACTACCTCAGCGGCGATAACGTGTTCCTCAGCTGCTTCCGCGAGCAGGAAGGCGCCTACGGCGGCCTGCTGGTCCGCCAGACGGATGAGCAAACCCTGAGCGTTGTCTTTGGCAACAACTGGGGCATTGACATCCCCTGCCAGAACGGCACGCCCCTGTGCCTGACCGTGACAAAGGATGGCAGCCACTATACCATCTATGCTGATGGGCAGCTGATTGCCGATGAAGTGACCGGCGCGGTTGACAACTATGCCGGCACCCTGCTGCTGGGCGCCCAGACCGATGCGGACGGACATATCTTCCGCCAGAGCAGCACCCAGGTGATGGGCCTGCAGGTGTACGCAGGCATTGCTGAAGATGCCGCCCTGCTGGCTGCCCCCGTGGCTCCCCTGCCCCAGGAGCGCATTGCGCCTTCCGTGACCTATACCCTGGCAGGCCAGTTCAGCGGCAACAACACCGACCGCTATGTGGACACCGGTGCCCAGCTTTACGCCACCAAGGACATGTCCTGGACGCTGGACACCGTCCTCCGTACCGACCCGGAGAAGAGCGCCGGCGTGTACCTGAGCTGCTACTGCGAGGTGCCTGGGCAATACCGCGGCCTGCTGATCCGCCAGGAGGACGAGGAGCTGTGCATCATCCTGGGTGATGGCGCCGCTGTCCGCCTGCCGCTGAGCCAGGGCAGCATGCACCTGGTGATCGTCAAGGATGGCGATGATTATGCCATATACGCCGATGGGCAGCTGGCTGGCCAGGCCACCAGCGCCTGCAAGCGCTTTGACGGCACGCTGCTCCTGGGTGCCCAGACCGATGCGGACGGCAATCTGTTCCGCTTCTCCGAAGCAAAGATCACCCAACTGACCGTAACGGATGCAGTCCTGTCCCCGGACGCTGCGCTGGAACAGTCCCTGCCCGTTGTGAACAACAGCCGTTTCTAACGCAGTGAAAGGAGGATGAGCCATGCAGGAAAATGAACACTCCGACAGGCGGGTTCTTGGCCTTGTTGCAGCCATCCTGACCATTGCAGCCATGGCCTTGGTGCTTTTCGTTACCCCCGGCACCAAGGCCCCCATTACCGATGTCACCCTTTCCTCCATGGAGGCTCTGGGCCTTTGCGATACCGGCGTGGAAAGTGCCTCCAGCGCGGGCATTTTCGATTACCTCCGCCACGATGCCGCCATTGCCCTGACCGGACAGGCGCGGAGCATCGCCCTGCCCGCAGCCCTGGTGCGGCTGTTCACCCAGCCCTTTGGCCTGCCTTTCACCACCCATGCGTTGGCAGCCATTTATGCGCTGATGATTGGCCTTGGCGCCTACCTAGCTGTAACCGGCCTGGCCCGGCGCTCGCTGACGGCAGCCTACATGGCGCTGGCGGTCTATCCGCTGGTTCTGCTCCACCCGGCGATGACCGGCTACCTCAACAGCCTGTGCCAGGAGGGTGCCGCCATTGCCTTCCTGCTGCTGTTCCTTGGCTGCCTGATCCACACCCTGTGCCAGCCCAGGGGCAGCGGCATCGGTGCCACCCTGGCGGTGATTTTCCTGGGTGCGCAGGTAGTGAACGCCACCGCCTGGTGCATCGTGTTTGTTCCGGCCATGCTGGTGGCCTCCGGCGTGTGCATTTGGCACAGCTATCCCCGCAATGCCTCCGCCGCCCTGCACCTGGTTGGTGCTGCGCTGGTGCTGGTGCTTTCCCTGTCCACCGTAAGCGCAGGTTTTTCCAGCGACAAGGACATCCGGTCCGATGCGTCAAACTACCTGGCGGTGTTCCAGGGCATGCTCCCCTATGCCCAGGAGCAGGAGAGCATCCTGGCGGAATTTGGCCTGGATGAAACCTTCCTGCCGGACATTGGACGCAGCTACTACGAGGCCGCCGATGTGTTCGTTCACAATCCCAGAGGTGAGGATGCTGCCTTCCTGCAGCAGCTGACCCTTTCCAGCCGTCTGCGCGCAGCCGCAAAGCACCCGGAGCTTCTCTCCGCCATGGTGGCGGGCCAGGCGGACTGCCTGGCGAATGCCTACAGTCCCTACATCACCCTGGCGGACGGCAGTCCGCTGTACGGTCATGCGGGCATATACATCCTTCTGGAAACCATGGCAGGCCGCGGAGATTTTCAAACCCTGCTGAACCGTGCCCTGCTGGCTGCCTGCGTTTCCCTGCTGCTGGCGCTGGTGCTGCCCAGGCGCAGCGGCATCCGGCTTTTGCCCTGGTGCATGCTGGCCCTGTGCGCAGGCCTGGCAGCCTTTGTCCCAGCCGGGCTGCTGCTCACCGGCCCATCGGTGCTGGAGCATGCCAAGGCCATCGCCCTGCTGGTCAGCTGGCTGCTGCTGTTCTATGCAGTGGGCGGCGGACTGATTGCCGGGCAGCGGGTGTTCACCTGGCTTAGCGACCGCAACGCCGTGCTGGCGCCCATTTGGGCGGAAGCACCCTCGCCCCTTGCGGCGCAGCAGGGCAGCTGGCACCTTTCCTGCAAAGGGCTGCTGGCGCTGACAGCCGCTGTGTGGGTAGCCATTGCCTGCGCGGAATTGCTGCCGGAAAGCCACATTGGCGGCGTGAACAACGGCGACTATGGGCGTATGATGGAACAGATTGACCTGTACTGGACGCAGCCTCAGCTGGATGACCAGGACAGCCAGCTGGGCACCCTGGTGATCGAGGACTATGCATACCGCGAACCCTTCCACCCGGAGCGTCTGACCTCCGCCGATCCCACCTATTCCCTCATCTATCCCTCCATGGTGGTGCGGCTGTGGAGCGCCGTCACGGGGCAGCCATTCTCCACCCAGGTGCTGGCCCTGGTGCTGCTGTTTATCACCATGCTGTGCGTGCTGAGCATCCTGCGGGACTTGTACCCCATGCTTGGTCAGCTGACCCTTCTGCCAGCCCTGTGCCTGACAGCCATGCTCCTGGGCGAAAACTATGTGGCGTGGTACAACGCGCTGCTGGGCGAAAGCTCCATTTCCACCGGTCTGATGATCACCCTGGCTGCCGCCCTACACCTGGCAGTGCTCCCCCGGGGCGGCAAGGGCAGCGGACGCTGGCTGCTGGCGCTGGGCATTGGTGTCCGGTTTCTGTGCTGTGCCAAGGCACAGATGGCGCTGGCACTGCCCGCCGGGCTTTTGCTGATGGCCGTGTTTGCCGTGTATCACCGCCCCAGGGGTGCCCTGCGCTGCACAGCCTTTGCCGCAGCCGCCGTGCTGATGGCAGGCATCGTCACCTGGGACACCCTGGGCATCTACCGGAAAAACGCCGGCGTATCCGAAAAGCAAACCGTGTGGCAAAGCGTTTTCTACGGCGCGCTGATGATTGCCGATGACCCGGACGCCGCCATGGAGGAGCTGGGCAT
>CAYMOM010000010.1:0-33278 GCA_964391995.1 uncultured Faecalibacterium sp. | reverse complement strand
GTGACGGAGCGCAAATCCTCGAAAAAGTGGCTTTGCCACTTTTTCGACACGCTGCCCCCGGAGTTTTCTCCGGGGTGAAAATCATGGGCAGCAGGGCGGCGGATACAGGGGCAGCTCCGGGCAGGGCGGCTTGCAGGGGATGCCTGTGGCGCATGGCTCCCACCGGAGCATGTAGGCTTCCACCAGCACCTCCAGCTGGGCGGCAAAGCAGGCGGTCTGGCTGCACTCGGCGCAGATGAGCCGCACGCAGGGCAGCACCTGCAGGCTGGCGCGCCAGCATTCCGGCGCAGGGCACCCGGGCCGCAGGCACACCTGGGTGCTGATGGCGCTTCTCCCCTGGTGCAGGCTGCCGCAGCCGTCCCGAACCTGGCACAGCAGGGGAATCTCCACCTGAAAGCGCAGGGCGCGGCCTTCGCCGCAGGGCGCCCATGCAGGCTCGCCGGCGGGGGAGACGCTGACCAGCGCAAAGGGCGGCCGGACGCAGCAGGGTAGGCCCTCCACCTGCAGGTTCACGCAGGAGCGGCGCAGGCATTCCCGCCCGCTGGCGAGGATCCGGGGCAGCAGCACGCTTGGGGTGGGTGCAGGCCTGCCCGGCTTGCAAAGGGGGCAGCAGCATTCATGCTGTTTCATGGGGCATCATCCTCCAGTTCACTGGCAGGTTATGCTCCGCTGTCCCAATGGGTGCTTTGTTCCCGCACCGGGCGATACCAGACATCGATCTCATCGGCGGATGGCGGCTGCCACAGGGCCTGCAGCTTGGTCATCAGGCCATCGTCCAGCAGGTAGTCGCATCCGGCCTGGCCCTGGAGCACCCGGCTGTTCCGCTCCTGTATGTTTCTGTGCCAGGTGCTGTCATCCACATCCACATAATGCCACTGGCAGCGGATGCCCCGTTCCCGGCAGAAGTCCCGCAGCTTCTGCCTGTCCTCCCGGCGCCAGAAGCCCCAGTCCAGTATTGCGCTGCAGCCGGCCTCCACCAGCTCAGCCGCCTTCTGCTGAAGATAGGCCCTGATTCTGCCGGTCATTTCATCGTGCCAGCTGCCCAGGTTATTGTCGAAAAGGGCCCAGGTCACCTCGTCGCAGGAGAGGAGCACAGCGCCTTCCTTTTCTTTCAGGTGACGGGCATACCAGGTCTTTCCGCTGCAGATTTTGCCGCAGATGGCGATGATTTGCGCCATGGGTTCACCTCCGTTTCCGGGTATAAAAAATGCCCGAAGGCCACGCTTCGGGCATAGGGTTCACCAGGTTAGTTCAGCGCCTCGGCATCGTTTTCGATGGAGAGCTCCTCCACGTTGCGGATGGCCCAGCGGGCGAAGATCAGCTTCACATTGTCGTTGCCCACGGACAGGGTGATGGTATCGTCCTTGATGTTGATGATGGTGCCGTAAATGCCGCCAATGGTGCACACCCGGTCGCCATTCTTCAGGTTGGCAAGCATGTCCTTAACCTGCTTGTCCTTCTTCCGCTGGGGGCGGATGAGGAAGAGATAGAACACCACAAAGATCAGGATCATGGGCAGCAGGCTGCCCAGCAGGCTGACGATGGTGGCAGCACCGGAAAGTTCCTCGGTGGCGGTTTCGGCGGTGGCGCCGGCGGCATCAGCGGCCTCGGCCACGGCGGAGGCAATGCCGAAAAGCTTGGTAAAATCCATGGAACGAATCTCCTTTCAACTATGCCCTTTGCGGGCACTTCTAACATTATAGCAAAGATTTGCCTTCTTCACAAGGGGCAAAAAGGAAAGTTCACGGCCTGTTCATCATTCCACGGATTTGGTGGCAATCACATCCACCCCGGTGTCGCACACATCGGGCAGCACCACCTCGCCGGCACGGACGGGCGCGGCAACGGTCACCTGGCTCAGGGCCTGCATGCAGGCAAAGATTTTCTCCTTGGGGATGGGTGTGCGGGTTTTCACCGCCAGGGGTGCGCTGCTGCCTGCCACGGGAATCGCCGCCGTTACCATCCGCCGGGGTGCGGTGCACTCCTGCTGGGCATAGGCCGCGCCGCGCCTGCAGGCATTCCCCGTCACGGAAACGAACTGACCATTTTCGGTGGTCACGGTCATGCGGCAGCCTACCGGGCAGGAAATGCAGGTGATGGTCTGTTCCATGTCAGTTGCCTCCTTCCACTGCAACGGTGATGTCCCCATCCAGGGCAGCCACGGTTTCCGCCTTCAGCGTCACCACCGCCATTTCCCCGGGGGTGAAGATGGGCGCTTTCTTCCGGGCGATTTCCTTCTCGCCGCAGCGGACAACGCAGGCGGCATTGCGGAACACGGCGGAGGGACGGAACATCAGATCAACGCTTTCGTTCGTGCCTTTGCGGATGCGCTGGGGCACCGTGCCCCGCACGCCGCTGCCGTCCTTCACGGCAAAGGCTTCCCCTGCCGGCAGCTGCCCACGGACAAAGGCTGCGGCTGCCCGGCCTGCCCGAAGGCTTTCGTTGGACACATGGTCCACCAGGTCGTGCACATGCAGCACATTGCCGCAGGCGAAAATGCCGGGAACGCTGGTTTGCAGGGTGTCGTCCACCTCAGCACCGGAGGTCAGGGGGGAGAGCTTCACCCCCGCGCCCTGGGAAAGCTCGTTTTCCGGAATCAGGCCCACGGACAGCAGCAGGGTATCGCAGTCGAAGTGGATTTCCGTGCCGGGAATGGGCTGGCGGTTTGCATCCACCTTGGCCACCGTTACGCCGGAAAGCCGCTCCTGGCCCTGAATGTCCGTTACCGTGTGGCTCAGCAGCAGGGGAATGTCATAGTCGTTCAGGCACTGGACGATGTTCCGGTTCAGGCCGGAGGAATGGGGCATGATCTCCACGCAGGCCAGCACCTTGGCGCCCTGCAGGGTCATGCGCCGGGCCATGATCAGCCCGATGTCCCCGCTGCCCAGAATCACCACCCGCCTGCCGGGCATGTAGCCTTCCAGGTTCACAAATTTCTGGGCGGTGCCGGCGGAATAAATGCCTGCGCACCTGGTGCCGGGCGTGGCCAGGGCACCCCGGGGACGCTCACGGCAGCCCATGGCCAGCACAATGGCCTTGGCCTTGATGATCTGCAGCCCGTGCTCGCTGCTGATGCAGGTGACCGTATGGTCTTTCTCCACGGAAAGCACGGTGGTATCGCACTGAATGTAAATATCCAGCTCCCTGGCCCTGTCAATATCTCGCTGGGCATATTCGGGGCCGGTTAGCTCTTCCTTGAAGCGGTGCAGGCCGAAGCCGTTGTGAATGCACTGCCGGAGAATGCCGCCCGGGGTGTGCTCCCGCTCGATGACCATCAGGCTGTCGATGCCGCTTTCCCTGGCGCCAATGGCAGCAGCCAGGCCTGCAGGGCCGGCACCCACCACCAGCACATCCACGTTCATGATGGGGTTAGTCATGGCAGCAGCCCTCCTTCATGGCTTGGTGAATGGTGCCCGTCAGCAGGCGGCTTTCACCGCCGCATTTGGTGACCTCCGTCATGGGGATGCCCAGCTCCTCCGCGATGATCTCCGCCACCCGGGGGGAGCAGAAGCCACCTTGGCACCGGCCCATGCCGGCCCGGGTGCGGCGCTTGACGCCATCAATGGTGGTGGCGCCCACAGGCCGGCGGATGGCGGCGCGGATCTCCGCCTCCGTCACCATTTCGCAGCGGCACACCAGACGGCCGTACAGGGGGTCTTCCGCTACGGCGGCAGCCTTTTCCTCATTGGTCATGGCGCTGAAAGGCTTACCCATGGGCCGGGCAGGAAGATACTCCGCCTTCAGGGACAGGCGCTCCTCCTGGGCAATCTGCACCCCCAGCATTTCCGCAATGGCCGGCGCGGAGGACAGGCCGGGACTTTCAATGCCCACGGTTTCATAGGCGTGGGTGCGGCTCTTGACGGCACCGATGATGAAATCTCCCTTGGCCTCATGGGCGCGGATGCCGGAGAAATTGGTGATGTTCCCCCGCACGGACATGCCGGGCCAGGTGAGCTTGCTCTTTTCCAGCACAAAGGCCAGGCCATCGGCGGTGGTGCTCACATCCTTGGCATCGGGGATGTCCTCAGCCGATGGGCCCAGCAGGGTGTTGCCGTGCACCGTTGGGCTGACCAGCACACCCTTGCCCATTTTGGTGGGACACTGGAACATGGTCATGGTGAAGGGCAGGGGAGTGACATGATCCAGCAGGTAGTACTGCCCCCGGCGGAAGATGATCTCCCGCTTGTCATCGCTCATCATGTTGTGGAGGACAGCACTGCCCACGCCGGCGCAGTTCACCAGCACCCGGCAGGTGATTTCCCCTGCGTTGGTCTGCACATGCCACTGGCTGCCCTCATCCTGGAAAACGGCCTTGGCTTCTATATTTATGCGGAAATCGGCGCCGTTCAAGGCCGCATGATCCGCCAGGGCGTAGGTCAATTCATAGGGGCTGGTCAGGCCGGAGGTGGGCGCATACAGGGCGCAGAGCACCGCTGGGTTGGTGCTGGGCTCCAGGGCGAGAATCTCCTCCCGCTCCATCAGGCGTACCCCAGGCACACCGTTGGCGATGCCCTGCCGAACCAGGTTTTCAAGGGTTTTGCGGTCCTCTTCGTCAAAGCCGAGCACCAGCGCGCCGGGCTGACCATAGGGCACGCCCAGTTCCCTGCACAGGGCAGGATACATAGCGGCACCAGCCACGTTCAGCCTGGCCTTCAGGGTGCCCGGGTGGGCATCGAAGCCGGCGTGGACAATGCCGCTGTTGGCCTTGGATGCACCCATGGCCACATCCGAGGCCCGGTCGATGACGGTGACCTGCCCCTGATAGCGGCTCAGCACCCGGGCCAGGGCGCAACCCACAACGCCTGCACCAATGATAAGAATATCGGTATGCAAAAGGTTTGCCTCCTTTGCTGAAAGAATCATCCGCCTGTAGTATACCACATTTTATTCACCTGTGGAAGAGGGCTGGAAATGAGGTTTTGACCGGTAAAATGTATCAATTGTGCGCATAAGGGTGACAGAACGCGGCGAATCGTGTATAATAATATCGTCGCAAAACGACAAAACGAAGGACAGGAGGATTCCCCTAATGAAGAAACTGACCGCCCTGCTGCTGGCGCTGCTTATGCTGGCGCTGCCTGTGATGGGCATGGCCGCTTCCCCTGATGAACTGTTCATCCAGGCCACTGAAACCCGCCCCTATAAGATGGAAGGCAAGCTGACCTGGGGCAATACATCCCTGCTGGATGCCGAAACCCAGGCCCTGGTGAAGGATGTTGTGGATGCCATCGGCTTTACCCTTGCCGGGCAGGAGAACCAGACCGATTTCGCCCTGACGCTCTCCGGCAACGATGTGCTGACCCTTTCCAACGCTGCCCAGGGTGAGGATACCTATCTGCTCACCAACCTGCTGGGCGGCACCATCGCCTTTAACGAGGCGGAAGGCTCCGTGATTCTTGATTACCTGATGAACCTGTGCGTTGCCTCCGGCATGATGACCGAGGACGATGTGGCCCAGGCCAAGGCCAGCATTCAGCAGGCCCTGAACCAGGCGAAAGATGTTTCTCTCACCGAAGAGTTCAGCATCGATACCGCTGCCATCACCGCCTGGGCCGAAGGCTTTGCCGCCCGCATCACCACCGGGGAAGTGACCCAGCAGCCCAAGAACAGCGACCCCGCTGCCCAGGTGCTGTCCTTCACCCTGACCGGTGAGGACCTGACCCAGCTGTACACCATCCTCTTTGACAGCCTGCAGGGTAACCCGAGCTTCATTGCCGGCCTGAACAGCACCAACCTGACCATGGACGGTCAGCCTGTGACCGCCGAGGAGCTCTCTGCCCAGCTGCCTGAAATGGCCAAGAAGATTGGCGATGCCGTGCAGGGCGACATCCCCGTGTGCGTGTACCTGGGCGCCGATGGCAACCCTGTGTACGGCACGGCTTCTATGACCATGAAGTTCGAGAATGAAGAGGACACCTCCACCGTTGCCATGGACATGGATTATACTCGCCTGACCGTAGCCGATGGCGTGACCCATGCCGGCAACATCGTTGCTGTGGACGAGAACAACCAGGGCGCTGCCGTTTCTGTCAGCGTGCTGGCAGGCGACAAGCTGACCACCGTGAATGCGGGCATTGGCAGCATTGAAGCCGGCACCACCACCCCCGTGCTGGGCCTGGATGTGAAGGCTGAGAAGGAATACGGCGATACCGAGTCCGAGCTGGATCTGGAGGCTGTGCTGACCATCGTTTCCGAGGGCCAGGAAATCACCCTGGGCCTGGACATGGACAAGGAAACCAAGCTGAACGGTGAAAATGCCGTTTACGAGGGTGATATGGATATCAGCTTCATGGGTGAGGAGATTCTGTGCATCAAGATGACTGCCGCCACCGGCGAGGCTGCGCCCTCCATCATCACCGCTGATGCCGTGCGCCCTGGGCAGATGACCGAAGAGGAGTTCAACACCTACGCGGAAGAAACCGTTATGCCTGCCCTGCAGATGGCCCTGGTGAACCTGATCCAGAGCCTGCCCGAAAGCGTGCTGACCCTGCTGATGGGCCAGTAATTTCCCCAAGCCCCGTTTGGAGCAGCCTTGCGCTGCTCCTTTTTTTCTGCACAGCATGACGCATGGGAAAAGTGTGCAAATCGTGCATTGTTCCTTGCAAATAGTGGGCGCTTGTGATATGATGCTGGTGAACGCTTCCACAGAACAGGAGAAGAGAATCATGGCGAAGGTAACCATTCAGGATATTGCCAGGGAAATGAACCTTTCCCGGAACACCATCAGCAAGGCGCTGAAAAACGATGCCACCGTGGCGGAAGGCACCCGGGCGCGGATCATTCAGGTGGCCGGCGCCATGGGGTATCATGGAATCACCCCGGAAATGGAGGCCTTTGCCCGGGGACAGAAGCGGGAAAGCGCCGGCGGACGCTATGCCATCCTGATGACGGACTTCGCCGATGACGACTTCTGGCAGGGGGTGGTGCGGGGCATTACCGAGGAGCTGCGCAAGGCCGGCGGCGTGTGCTTTCTGGTGCTTGCCGCCGCGGATGAAGTGGAGAAAAACACCCTTCCCTCCGCCTTGCTGACCGAGCGGGTGGATGGCATCATCTGCATGACCATGTTCCCGGAGGCGTACTACCGCAAGCTGGACACCCTGGACATTCCCATGGTGAGCTTTGACAAGCCCATTGGCGCCGGCTGGCGGATGGATGCCCTGATCCCGGAAGGTGCGGAAAGCGTTTGTGCCCTGACCCGTGACCTGATTGCCAGAGGGCGGAAAACCATCGGCTTCATTGGGGATATCACCTATTGCCAGTCCATCCGGGACAGGTATGCAGGCTATTTGCAGGCCATGGCGGAGGCCGGACGGACGCCGGATGCCCGCTTCTGCTGGACGGAGGACGAGCACCGTTTCTACCACGGGGAAAGCCTTTGCCAGCGGCTGGACAGCCTGGACGCGCTGCCCGATGCTTTCGTCTGCGCCAACGACTGGATTGCCCTGCAGGTGATGCAGCACGCCAAGCGCCGAGGGATCACCATGCCGCGTCAGCTGGCGGTGACAGGCTTTGACAACAAGAAGGAGTGCCTGATTATCGAGCCGAACCTGAGCAGCGTAAACACCACCAACCGGCGCCTGGGCCGGCGGCTGGCCCAGCAGCTGTTGTGGCGCATTGATAACCCGGACATGCATGCAGAAACCGTGTGGATTGCCACAGCGCCCTATGTCCGCGAATCCTCCGGCGGGTAAAGGCCCTGGTGCAGGCCTTTTGTCAGAAAACTGTTGACACGGAAGAATGCACGATGTATGATGTAAACAATGATGCAAAAACAGTGTGCAAAACGCTGCTCGCAAGGATGCATAGGAGGCAGGAAGATGCCCAACAAAACCATTTCGCTGAACGGAACATGGCAGATGGCCTGGTGCGACATTGGCAAGGGGAGCATGGCTACCCTGGAGGCGATGGACACGCTGCCCTATCAGGTGCCGGGGGATGTGCATACGCCGCTAATCGGCGCCGGGCTGATCCGGGAGCCTTTGCAGGGGATGAACAGCCTGGACTGCCGCTGGGTGGAAGATAAGGAGTTCTGGTGCAAGCGTGTTTTCACCCTGCAGGAAGAGGACATGGCTCCCGCCATGCGCCTGACCTTTGAAGGCCTGGACACCACGGCGGATGTTTTTCTCAACGGGCACTTTGTTGGAAGGCACAACAACGCCTTTGTGGAAATCACCTGGGATGTGCGCCCCTGGCTGCGCCCCGGGGAAAACACCATGCTGGTGCGCATCGATCAGGGGCTGGCCCAGGCCCAGACCCACGACCTGGAGCAGATGGGCATCATGTGGAACAACGAGCAGCCCTGGCGGGCCTGGATGCGCAAGCCCCAGTTTGTTTACGGGTGGGACTGGACCATCTGGCTGGCCTCCTGCGGCATTTGGAAAAACGTGTACCTGACGGCCTGCGAGCATGTGTGCATTCACGATGTTTACGCCCGCGTGGCGGATGAAAGCGTTGCAGAGGATCAGCCCTGCCAGGTGGACGTAACCGTGGAAACGGAGCGCCTGTCCCCCGGGCCGGTGATGCTGTGCTGCACCATTGCCAATGAGGATGGCTGCACCGTGGCCCGGTGCAGCGCCGGCCTGGCTGACCGGCAGACCCTGCGCCTGACCATTCCCGCCGCCCGGCTGTGGTGGTGCAACGGCATGGGCCAGCCGTATCTGTATACGGTGGAGGTCAGCGCGCTGGACGCTGCCGGTACAGTGCTGGACAGCCGCAGCCACCGCCTGGGCCTGCGCACCATCGCCCTGGAGGAGCCTGCAATGCCCCAGGGGGAAACAGGCTTCACCTTTGTGCTCAACGGTGTGCCAGTGTTCTGCAAGGGTGCCAACCATGTGCCCTGCGACTGCCTGCCCGGGCGGATCACCCCGGAGAAGGAGCGCCGGCTGATTGCCCTGGCCCGGGACGAGCATATGAACATGCTGCGGGTCTGGGGCGGCGGCGTGTATGCCTCCGATGCCTTTATGGATGCCTGCGATGAAGCGGGCATCATGGTCTGGCACGATTTCATGTATGCCTGCGGGTATTATCCCGACCACGACCCGGACTTTGCAGCGGACATCACCCTGGAGGCCCGGAAGGCCATCCGCCGCCTGCGCACCCATGCCAGCCTGATCGGCTGGGCCGGGAACAACGAGATTCAGGAAATGTATCACTCCCAGAAGCAGTGGCACCCCGACCTGCCCTGGTATGGCGGACGCATTTATGAACAGATTCTTCCGGCACTGGTGCAGGACATGTGCCCGACCCTCATCTATCGGCCCAGCAGCCCCTTTGGGGGCAGGGAGCAGGGGGACTGCCGCCACGGGGATCAGCACATCTGGCTTTTGACCCATGTGGATACCCACCCTCATTACCTGGATCTGTGGTGGTTTGCCAGGTTCCGGGTCAAGTTCCTCAGCGAGTTTGGCATCATGGGCGCCATGACCATGGAAACCGCGGAGAGCTGCATCCCGCCGGAGCATATGCATCCTGACGATCCCGTCTGGCTCCACCACACCAACTCCTGCCAGGATCACACCCTGCTGTCCCGGATGGAAAAGCAGTACTTTGGTCCGGAGGCGCACTCCCCCCCGCAGTTCATCCTGCGCAGCCAGGCCATTCAGGCCGAGCTGACCCGGCACATGTACGAGGAATTCCGCCGGCAGAAGTTTGTCTGCTCCGGCCTGCTGTTCTGGACGCTCAGCGACAGCTATGGCGTTCACAACTGGTCGCTGATTGACTACCAGCTGCGGCGCAAACCCATTTACTTTGCGCTGAAGCAGGCCATGGCGCCCCTGGCGCTGTGCATTTCCGGCTGGGATGTGCAGACCAATCAGGGCCGCGCATGCTGGCGGGAACACTGGGAAAAAGAACCCGGCAAGCTGGAAATCTGGGGCATGAACGACACCCTCCAGCCGCAGCAGGCCCGGCTGGAATGGACGCTGATGACCCTGGAAGGCACCGTGCTGGCAGAAGGCCGGCAGGATGTGCACCTGGCAGAAAACCAGTCCGCCCACCTGGCGGATATGGACTTGTCCGCCGTAGCTTTCGACCCCGGCAATGCCGTTTTCCGTGCAAGGCTCACAGCCGATGGAACCATCATCAACGAAACCAAGTATTTCTTCGCTCCCTTTGCGGACATGGTTGCCAGGAATGCCCGGGTGAGTTGCACCTGCCGCCCTCTGGGGAATGACCGCTACGAGCTTTCCCTGTCTGCCGACCGCTTTGTGTGGATGCTCCACCTGGCGGAGCCGGAGGGCGTTGCCTGCCCGGACAATGATTTTGACCTGTGGCCCGGTGAAACCAAGACCGTTACCGTGACCAGCAATCAACAGGAATTCGCGCCCGTCCTCCACTGGATGGGCAAGGAGGATTGAGCATGAACTTCATCACCACCCCCTGCAACCCCAACGCCCAGCCCTGCGTCCACCGGATGACGGAATACCTGGCGGAGCTTTCCGGCCATGGCATTCTGACGGGTCAGCACACCAAAACCCGGGGCATGGAGGAGCTACACCACATTGAAAGCATCACTGGCAAGCAGCCTGCGCTGCTGGGCTTTGAGCTGCTGGCCTACTCGCCCAACATCAATTATTGGGATACGGATGAGGAGTGCATGGAGGAGGTTGAAGGCAACTATGGCACCCTGCGCCAGGCCTGGGAATGGGCCAAACAAAAAGGCGTGCTGACCTTCACCTGGCACTGGTTTTCCCCGGTGGGCGGGCATGGGAAGTCCTTCTTTGCGGACAACACGGACTTTGACGCCCGGCAGGCCCTGGCGGAGGGCACCCCGGAAAACAGGGCGCTGCTCCAGGACATGGACATGATGGCTGCACTTCTGCGGCCCTTCTGCGCAGCAGGCGTGCCCATTCTGTGGCGGCCTTTCCATGAGGGGGACGGGAACTGGTTCTGGTGGGGCAAGCGAGGCCCGGAAACCGTCAAGGCCCTGTGGCGGCTGATGTATGACCGCTACACCAACCTGCACGGCCTGAACAACCTGATCTGGGTGTGGAACACCGCCGTGCCCGAGTGCTACCCCGGGGACGACACGGTGGACATCATTTCCTGCGATATTTATCCCCCGGCCCATGAGCACACCGCCCACCTGGATAAGCTGGCGGCCCTGCAAGGCATTACCCGGCAGCAGAAGATTCCCCTCATTGGCGAGATTGGCGCCATACCCTCGGCTCAGGCGCTGGCAAAGGACAAGGCGGCCTGGGTATCCTACATGACCTGGTGCGGCGTTTTCTGCACGGCGGAGGATTTTACCGCCTATGACGAACTCCGCGCCATGTACCGCCATCCCTGGGCCATTACCAAGGATCGCCTGCCGGAACTGTACTAAGGAGGACAATAGCATGCTGAACATTCTTGATTTCGGCGCCGTTGGCGATGGCAGGTTCATGAACACCCGGGCCTTTGCCGATGCGATTGCCGCGGCGAAAAAGACTGGCGAAACTGTTCTTGTGCCTGCCGGCACCTTTCTGACGGGCACCATCAACCTGGACGGCGTGTCCATGCACCTGGAGGCAGGCGCTGTCATCAAGGCCTCCGGTGACCTGGCGGACTATCCGCCCCAGGACTACTATCACAACGAAATGGGACAGCTGCGGGCGCTGGTGGTGAACCTGCGCAAGGATAATGTGTCCATCACCGGCAGCGGCACCATTGATTTCAGCGGTCACGCCTTCTACGACCTGGATGCCTACGACACGCCCCACGGCGGCGTTCCCTTCACCGAAGAGCAGAAGCTGGAGTGCACCCACCCCATCGGCCCGCGCCCGGCCCAGTGCCTGTTCATGCACGGGGCGAAAAACCTGACGGTCAGCGGCATCCGCCTGGTTGATGCACCCTGCTGGACGCTGACCTTCTCCGAATGCGAGAATGTGAAGGTTACCGGCCTGACCATCGACACCGACCTGAACATCCCCAATGACGACGGCATTCACCTGTCCGCCTGCAAAGGGGTGATCATCTCCGATTGTCATATTTCCTCCGGGGACGACTGCATCGCCCTTTCCTGCATCACCAACTGGGAAAAACCCTGCGAGGATGTGGTCATCACCAACTGCGTGCTGAAGTCCTGCTCCAAGGCCATTGTGCTGGGGTATATCTACAGCGTGGTGCGCAATGTGCTGATTACGAACTGCATCATTAAGGAAAGTAACCGGGGCCTGTGCATCATGTGCCACGATGAATGCGGCCTGGTGGAAAATGTGCGGGTCAGCAACTGTATTTTTGACACCCGCGTCCGCGCAGGCAACTGGTGGGGAAATGGCGAGCCGGTATTCATGATGGCTGTGCGCCACGATATGCACCTGCCTGCCGGCCAGAAGCCTGACCGGGTAACCGGCTGCGCCATCCGCAGCGTGCACCTGAACGGCATTACCTGCATGGGTGAAAACGCCATGGGCATCATCGGCTGGGAGAACAATATCAAGAATGTTTCCCTCAGGAATATCGATTACACTCGCAAGCTCTCTGCCAACCTGGCCCTGAAGGGTTACCGGTTCGACCTGGCACCCTCGGACATTGCGGCGGAGGTTCCTGCCTCCTGCGGGCTGATGATTCGCGGCGCGGAGGATGTGCAGCTGGAAAACGTGAACACCGGGGACTGGGAGATTATCGCACCATGAAGGATCTGACTTCCTATGTGAACATTAAGCAGGGAACGGACTCCTGCATGCAGTTTTCCAGGGGAAACACCCTGCCGCTGGTGTCGGCGCCCTTTGGCATGAACGCCTTTGCCCTGCAAACCTCCAGCCGGGACGGCGCCTGGTTTTACCATCCTGCCCACAGGCAGTGCCAGGGTGTCCGCCTGACCCATCAGCCCAGCCCATGGGTGGGGGACTATGGGCACTTTGTCATGCTGCCCCAGTGCGGCGTGCCTGTTTCTGCGGCGGAGGAGCGCGGCTCCGGTTTTGAGGAAATCGCCATGAACCCCGGTCACCTGGCGGTGTGCTTCCGCCGGTATCATGCCACCATGGCCCTGGTGCCCACGGAGCGCTGCGCCATGATGGAAATCACCTGGGATACGGACGAAACGCCCCTTTTCACCCTGCTGCCCTTTGACTTTATGACGGAAGTCCGGGTGGATGCGGCCCACGGTAGGCTGACCGGCTGGACAAACGCCCGGGGTGACGGCACCCGCAGGGACTTCAGGAGCTATTTTGAGCTGCGGTTCGACAAGCCCATTGACCTGGAGCATACCCTGCTGACCCTGCCCGATGGCAGCACCTTTTCCGGCAGCGCCGGCTGCGACAGGGGACAGGGCATTGCTGTGGCGTTCCTAATGAAACGGGGCGAAAAGCTGACCGTGCGGCTGGGCACCTCTTACCTTTCGGCCCAAATGGCATCCCGCGCCATTGACCGGGAGATAGGGGAGAAAACCTTTGCGCAGATCCAGGCAGAAACCAATGCCGCCTGGAACGGCCTGCTTTCCCGCATTGCGGTGGAGGACACGGAGGAACGCCTGCGCACCTTCTACTCCTGCCTGTACCGGTGCTTTCTGTTTCCCCATGTGTTTCACGAGCTTGATGCCCAGGGGAACCCCGTGCACTATGCTGTCGGCACTGGCGAATGTGCGCCCGGCGTGATGTATACCGACAACGGCTTCTGGGATACCTTCCGCACCCTGTATCCGCTGTTTTCCCTGCTGGTGCCCGGCAGGCTGCAGGAAATGCTGCAAGGCTACCTGAACTTCTACAAAGAAGAAGGCTGGCTGCCCAAGTGGGTGTCCCCCGGGGAGCGGAGCATTATGCCCGGTGCCCTGGTGGATATTGTGCTGGCGGATGCGGCGGTAAAGGGCCTGCTGACCCGGGAACAGATGGCGCTGGCCCTGGAAGGCATGCTGAAGAATGCCAACGTGGCAGACGAAGAGCGCCGCCATGGGCGCATTGGCGTGGAGGACTACTGCCGCCTGGGGTATGTGCCCTGCGACAAATACGGCGAAAGCGCCAACAACACCCTGGATGCAGCGTATTGCGATTTCTGCATTGCCCAGGTGGCGGCGCTGCTGGGGAAAGAGGACATTCAGCAGGAATACCTGCGGCGCAGCAAGGCCTACCGCAGCCTGTTTGACCCGAAAGCGGGGTTCATCCGCGGCAGGAAAGCGGACGGAACCTTCCCGGAGGATTTCTCGCCCATCCGCTGGGGCGGGGAATACTGCGAGGGTGCGGCCTGGCAGAATGGCTTCGGCGTGCAGCATGATCTACCCGGCCTGGCGGAACTGTACTGCGGCTATGACGGCCTTGAAAAGAAGCTGGACGAGCTTTTCGCCACGCCGCCGGATTTTGAAACTGGCACCTATCCCTGCGAGATTCACGAAATGACGGAGATGCACGCGGCGGATTTCGGCCAGTGCGCCATATCCAACCAGCCCAGCTTTCACCTGCCCTACCTGTATGCCGCCCTGGGCCGCCGGGACAAGGCTGCCCACTGGGTGCACCGCATGATGGCAGAGGGCTTCTCCCCGGATGCTTTCCCGGGGGATGAGGACAATGGCTCCATGGCTGCATGGTATGTGCTGGGCACCCTGGGCCTTTACCCCCTGTGCCCGGGCAAGGCGGAGTATATCACCATTGGCACCGGGGGAAAAAGCGTGGCGCTGCACCTGGGCAGCGGCTGCACCGTGCAGCTGACGGACGATATGCCGCCGATCATCCTCCATGAGACACTGATGAAAGGGGAAATCACTTCATGAATCCCATTGTTCCCGGCTGGTATGCCGACCCGGAAGCCCGGTACTACAACGGGCGGTACTACATATACGTCACCAAGTCCTTCTCCGCCTATGGGGAGCAGATGAACCTGGATGCCTTTTCCTCCGCCGATTTGGTGCACTGGGAAAAGCACCCGGACATCATCGACATGAGCGGCTATCCCTACATTCACCGGGCGGTGTGGGCGCCCACCATCGTTGACCGGAACGGCAGGTATTACCTGATCTTCGCCAGCAACGATATTCAGAACAACCACCAGTACGGCGGGCTGGAGATTGCCGTGTCCGATTCCCCGGCAGGCCCCTTTGTGAACCTGCTGGGTCACCCACTGGTGGACAGGTTTGTGAACTACGCCCAGCCCATTGACGCCCATCTGTTCAAGGATGACGACGGCACGGTGTACCTGTACTGGGGCGGATGGCAGCACTGCAATGCCGCCATCATGCGGGAGGATATGACTGGCTTCATCCCCCTGGAAGACGGCAGCTGGTGCAAGCCCATTACCCCCAAGGGCTATGTGGAAGGCCCGTGCATGCTCAAGCGCAAGGGTGTGTATTACTTCATGTGGTCGGAGGGCGACTGGGTCAACGGCACCTACCAAGTGTCCATGAGCAAAAGCGGCAATCCCCTGGACATCTCCTCCGACAGCAAAACCATCCTCCAGTCCTCGGAGATAGCCGATGGCCCCGGTCACCACGGCTATCTGAATATCCCCGGTACGGATGAATGGCGCATTGTCTACCACCGGCGCATCATCGGCGACCTGGAGGCAGGTCACCGGGTGCTGTGCATGGACAGGCTGGATTTTGACGGTGACGATATGCTGCCCGTCTGCATGACCTGACACGAAACGACAGCCGAACAGCAAGGAGGCTATTATGAATCCACTGATTCCCACCGTTCTCGCGGCAGACCCTTCCGCCCACGTCTGGGACGACAAGGGCACCATCTGGCTTTACACCTCCCACGACCAGCCCGGCACCACCACCCACGATACTATGCAGTCCTACCATGTGTTTTCCTCCACGGATATGGTGAACTGGATCGACTATGGCTGTGTGCTGAGCCTGGAAAATGTGCCCTGGGCCATCAGCCACATGTGGGCCATTGATGCATGCCACCGCCACGGCAGGTATTACCTGGTGTTCTGCGCCATTGAGGCGGCTACCGGCATGTTCCGCACAGGCCTGGCGGTGAGCGACCTGCCCCAGGGGCCTTTCCGGGATATGGGGTACATCAAGGGCGTGGAACACGGGCAGGATCCGGCATTGTTTGTGGATGATGACGGCACACCCTACCTGTTCTGGGGTTCGGGTGGCTCCTGCCGCGCCTGCCGGCTGACTGATGACCTGCTGGAGGCCGTCCCCGGCACGGAGGTTGACCTGACAGGGCAGCTCACCTGGGTGTTCGAGGGCCCCTTTGTGCACAAGTATCAGGGCCGGTATTACCTGACCTATCCCGGCCTGTATGAAAACAAGTGGCCGGAGCACATGTATTATGCCATTGCCGATAAGCCCCTGGGGCCGTATACCTTCGCCGGGGAATACATTCCTGTGTTTGAGGGACAGGCCGGCACCAATCATGGCTCCGTTATCGAGTTCAAGGGCAAATGGTATGCGCTGCATCACAGCTGCTGGATCACCGGCATGAGCGAGGCCCGCTGCCTGATGTGCGACGAGGTGCACTATAACCCCGATGGCACCATCCAGCCCATTTACCCCAACCGGGATGGCGTTTGCTCCACCGAAACCGGGGAAACCGCCGGCAGTGTGACCATCCTGCTGGATGCCGCCGGCGCGCCTGCCATGCGCGGCCAGCTGCGGGGCACCCATGCGGATACGGCTGTGCCCGGCTACTGGGGCGAAGGCTATGTGACCGGCTTTGAGAAAAGCTACTTTGGCCTGGTGGTCATGGCCCAGAGCTGTACGGAGCGCACATGCCGGCTGAAGGTGCGCCTGAACAACCCCGGCGGCACCGTGCGCATGAAGGCGCTGTTCAACGATGTGGCGATCTACGCGGAGACGTCGGAGGACTATGCCTTTGACAGACATTTTGCCTTCCCCCATACCGAAGGCTGGCAGGTGTTTGACATGGGCCTGGTGCGGATGAGAGCGGGCGAAAACCGCCTGCGCTTCTACAACGGCGGCAGCTATCAGCCAAACAGCCTGATGGTGGATTCCTTCCTTTTCGAGCAGGCTGAGTGATGCCGGGCCGCAGCCGGCAAGGCGTTTTCCTAATAAAAAAAGGCCGCGTTTGCGGTCTTTTTTGTTTGGGCCGGGGATTATTCAATGGCGCGCCAGGCGTTCAGGGGCCAAACCACATGGCGGACGTGGCCCACAATCATGTCCCGGGAAATGGGGCCGATAATATGGCTGTCGTTGGAGTTGGAGCGGTTGTCACCCAGGACGAAGAACATGTCCTCCGGCACGGTGTAGGGCTGCATGTTATAATTGGGGCGGTGGGTCAGGTAGTCTTCCTCGTACTTCTCGCCGTTTACATACAGGTAGCCGTCCTTGATTTCCACCGTGTCCCCGGGCAGGCCCACCACCCGCTTGACGAAATTGGTATTGCCGCGCTCGGGATAATGGCAGATGACCACGTCAAAGCGCTCCGGGTCGCCGGCAAGGTATTCCGGCTTGGTGACGAACATAATCTCGCCATCCTGCAGGGTATCGTTCATGGAGCGCCCGTCCACCCGCACCGGCTCGAACAGGAAGGTGCGCACCACCAGGGCGATGGCCAGCGCCGCCGCGATGGTGACGATCCACTCGATCAGCTCCTGCTTCGGGGTCTTTTTTACCTTCTCCTTTTTCTTGAACAGGCGCCGCTTGGGCGCGCCCTGGGCGGATTCCTGCTCCGCCTGCTTGATTTCCGGTTCGCTCATGGGAAAGCCTCCAATCAGAATAAAAATCCGTTGAAATACATGAAAGAAACGTATGGGTTATGCTTTTTCTTGCAGTCTGGTCAGCTCGGCCTGCACTTCTTCCTTGTTCTTGTAGTTCAGGGGGGAGAAGCGGCCTTCCAGCGCCTTTTCTAGCTTTTCGGCGGCGGCGGCAGTGTTGCCCTCATCCAAATCGTAGCGGCTGAGGAACCACAGGGTGTCAATTTGTCCTTCCTTCAGGGCGATAGCCTTGTCAAACCAGGGCTTGGCAGCGGCTTTGTCGCCCAGCACCCGGTAGACGAACTGGCCCATGTTGTCCAGGCAGATGGAATCCTCCTCGTCATAGTCGATGGATTCCTGCAAAAATGCCAGCGCGGCCTGCCGGCCTTCCTGCCACTTTTCGTCCAGCTGCTCCTGGGTAACGGCGCCCTCGGTATCCTCAGTCATTTCGGCAGAGCAGACAGGCTTGTTGGCGGGCTGATATTTTTCCACATACAGGTATCCCAGCGTTTGATAAACCATGCCGGTGGGCTGGCGCCTGTGCTGCTTTTCCAGCAGGTCAATGCCCCTGTCCATGTCCCCCAGCTTATAGCAGCAAACGGCGTAGTCCATAAACAGCTGCACCTTCTGCTCCGGGGCCAGGCCGGGGTGCTTCTGGTATTTCACCAGGTGATCCTTGGCCTTTTGGTATTCTCCCTTGCGGATGAGAAGCACCGCATAGGACAGGAGATACCGGGGGTTGTCCAGCCCCTTGTTCAGGGCCTCTTCATAAAGGGTCAGCGCCTCGTCCCACTTGCCCTCGCCATGCAGCTTGTAGGCCTGCTTAGCCTTCACATTTGCGAAAAATCCCATGCAATCACTGCTCCTTCAGCCTGCTTTTCAGGCGGTCATAACGATATTGTACCGCATTTCGGGCTTCTTGTACAGCGCTATCCTCAAACAAAGTTGGTTCTGCCAGCAAAAGCAAGGCCCGGCGGGTCATTTCCAGGGCGGCGGGCAGGTTGTGCTCCACATGTTCGTAGTGCTTGGCAAGCTCGATATACGGGGTTGCGCCGCCCTCGTGCCGGATGACCATGGCCTGCCAGATTTCCTTAGCCCGGGAACGGTCGCCTGCGCGGCGGTAGCTGACAGCCAGGCGCAATTGCCCCTGGGTGCGCATGCTGCCGCCCATAGCCAGGCGGTAGCACCGGCGGGCCTCCTCCGGGTGGTGCATGCGCTCCAGCGCCACACCCATGGAGAATACATCCTCGCTGTGGGGGGATATTTCCGGATGCTCGTACAGGTGCGCCATGTGGCCCAGCAGCACGCACAGGCTGGCAATGTCCTGGGCGTTATGGGTGATTACGTCCTCCAGCAGGCTGGACTGCCCGGTTTTCAGGTAGGAGAAGAACCGCTGGGGCACTTCTGCGCCGGGGATGTCCCCCTCCCGGCGGATGCCCAGCACGGCTTCCTCCAGATGACCCAGGCTGCACTTCTTCAGCCGCAGCTTCCACACCCGGCGGGCCATGTGCAAAAGGTCAATGTGGGGCTTGTCCAGGCAGGAGGTGCGCATACGGTTGATGAGAAACCTGTCCCGCAGCAGCGGCACATCGAAGCTGCGCCCGTTGAAGGTGCAGATCATGTCGAAATGGGACAGGTCTTCCTGCAATCGCTCCAGCTGAAAGCGTTCCTCCGGGTAGTCCCGCATGAGGTATTGGCGGATGGTGAAGCCGCTTTCCGTCAGATACCCGATGCCAATGAGAAACGCCACCGTGCCGGCACCCATGAAGCCGGTGGTTTCCGTGTCCAGGTACAGGATGCGCCGGGGGTCGAGGGAAAGGGGCATGTCCTCGCCCTGCATGAGCATCACCGTTTCCCGGCAAAGGGCGAAGGCGTGGGGAAAGTCTGCCAGGGGGCGGGTTTCCTGGCGGACAAGGCAGTCCTCATAGGTGCGCTGTGGGGCGGCTGGCTTGCTGCTGGCGCTGACGGCCTTCAGCTTGTCCCGCAGGTTCATGCCATCAGCTCCTTCAGAATGGCAAGAGCGGTGCGCTTGCCGTTTTCGCCAATCTCCCCCACAGGCCCCGTGCAGGAGGGACAGCCCTGGCTGCAGGTGCAGTCGGCGGCGATTTGCAGCGCCTTTTCCAGCAGCATATCGCGCATGGCGAAGGCCTTGTGGGCCAGGCCGATGCCGCCGGGGTAGCTGTCGTAAAGGATGACGGTGGGCCTGTCGGTGATGGGGCTTTTCACCTGGTACTGGACGGCTATGTCCTGGGGTGCGCACATCAGGTACAGGGGCGCCACAATGCGCAGCAGGTTGGTTACTGCCAGCATGCCGTTTTTCAGCTCGTCGCTTTCAAAGCGGCTGCAAAGCTCATCGGGCAGCGTCCACCACATGGCGGTGGTGTGCATGTCCATTTCCGGCAGGCGAACGTGGCCAAAGCCAAGATTCTCGTGGGTGTCGAAGCGAATCTTCTTGAACATGGTCACCAGGGTGGTTACCTTCACCTCGCCAAGGCCGCAGCCGTCCTCTTGTTTTTCAATGTCCAGCAGGCTCAGGCTCACGTTCAGGTCGGCATCGGTGTAATAGCCCGTGTCTACCTGGCGGACGAAAGCCTTGCAGGCGTCGAAGTCCAGCTTTTCCACCTGGTACTGCTGGGCCTCGTGCATGTAAATGGCGTTTTCGTGCAAAAGCATGGGCACGGTGTAGCGGTCCATTTCGCCAATGACCCGGTGGTGGGCCGGGTCGGAAATGTCGATGATGACGAAATTCTCGCTGGCGGCGGAGCGCAGGGAGATTTCGCTGGCGGGGAAGTCCTCGCTGCTCCAGTGGTAGCGTCCGCCCACATGGCGGAGGATGTGGGCCTCGTCCAGGTAGTCCAATAGCTCCGCCGTGCCCGGCGCATTGCCGAAGGTGTCCCCGTCCTCAAAGGGCAGCTCGAAGGCGGCGCACTTGAAGTGGTTCAGCAAAACGTACAGGTTGTCCGGGTTCAGAAGCGCATTCTCCGGGGACTGGTGGAGGAAGTAATCCGGGTGGGTAACGATGTACTGGTCGATGGCGGCGGAGCTTGCCACATAAAACACAATGCTGGTGCCTTTGCGGCGCCCGGCACGTCCGGCCTGCTGCCACGCGCTGGCGATGGTGCCCGGGTAGCCGCACAGCACGCAGGCATCCAGGGCGCCAATGTCGATGCCCAGCTCCAGGGCGTTGGTGGAGATCACCGCATCAATCTGCCCGGCACGAAGGCCGCGCTCGATCTCCCGGCGCTGGGTGGGCAGGTAACCGCCCCGGTAGCCCCGAACCCGGCCTGCGTTGCCCAGGGGGTCGCGCACCAAGTCCTTCAGGTACTTGGTCATCACCTCCACCACCAGGCGGGAACGGGCGAAGGTGATGGTCTGTATGCCGTTTTTCAGCAGCATGCCGGCGATTTGCCGGGTTTCGGGGATGACCCCCTTGCGGATGCCCAGCTGCCTGTTGACCACCGGCGGATTGTAAAACACAAAGTGCCGCTGCCCCATGGGGGCGCCGTTGTCGTCCACCAGGGTTACGGGGCGGCCGATGAGGGTTTCCGCCAGCTCCCTGGGGTTGGCAATGGTGGCGGAGCACAGGATAAACTGGGGCCTGCTGCCGTAGAAATCGCACAGGCGCAAAAGGCGGCGCAGCACGTTGGCCAGGTTGGAGCCAAACACACCCCGGTAGGTGTGAATCTCGTCAATGACGATGTATTTCAGGTTTTCAAACAGCTTCACCCACTTGGTATGGTGGGGGAGGATGCCGGAGTGCAGCATATCCGGGTTGGTGACAACGATGTGCCCGGCCTGGCGCACGGCCTTGCGGGCGGCGCCGGGGGTGTCCCCATCGTAGGTGTAGGTTTTGATGTTCACGCCCATGTCCTCAATCAGCTCGTACAGCTCGCTGACCTGGTCGGCGGAGAGAGCCTTGGTGGGGAACAGGTACAGGGCGCGGGCGTCCTCGTTTTGCAAAATGGCGGAGAGGACGGGCAGGTTGTAGCACATGGTTTTGCCGGAGGCGGTGGGGGTAACCACCACCACATCCCGCCCGGCGAGAACCTCCTGCACGGCGTGGGCCTGGTGGCTGTACAGCTGGTGAATGCCGCGCCGCTGCAGCGCAGGCAGCAGCCGCTGATCCAGCGCCTGGGGGAAGGGGGCATACCGGGCCTCCCGGGCGGGAATCACTTCCCACCGCACCACATTTTCCATAAACAGGGGATCCTGCCGCAGGGTATCCGCCAGCTGGTCAACATTCATCCTCCGCACCTGCCTTCCGTGATGGGTATTATTATATAGTTGGGCGGAGGGTTGGTCAAGGGGAACAGCCGGAAAGACTGCCCGGCACACCGTGTCGATTGGACACATTTTCGTGCCGAAACGCAACTTTTTTCTTGCAATGCAGTGCTGTTTCCGCTATAATAGATGAGTGGTAATATGCCACAGCCTTATTATCACCGCGGAGGTTATTCCATGCACAAATCCGGCAGCATGACCATTATGGCGAACCGCAAGCCCGTGACCCTGGACAAGCGCAGCATCCTTTATGTGCTGATGAACCAGAACGTGGCTGAGGTTCACACGGCAGATGCCCAGCTGTACCGCACCCGCATGACCCTGGAGACCATTGCGGCATCCCTGGGGGAAGGCTTTATCCGGGTGCACCGCAGCTGCCTGGTGTCCGCCATGGCGATTCACGAGGTGACGGACAAAATCTACCTGAGCAACGGCGAGGCCCTGAGCTATGTGACCCGCCGGCGCAAAGCGATACAGGACGAGCTGCGGGCCAGGCGCAAGCGGCTGCTTTCGCCCCCGGGGGATGAAGCCGCCGCCCAGTATCACGCCCGCTACGCCAGCTTCGACCAGCTGCCCATTGCCTTTACGGACATCGAAATGGTGTTTGACGAGGCACACAGCGCCGTGGACTGGATTTTCCGCTATGGAAACGAGGCGCTGGCCCAGCTGGAGAAAGTCCCCCTGGACAAGCTGATAGGCGCCAGGTTTTCCAGCGTGTTTCCCAACATGGATGCCAGGTGGCTCCGGGGGTACGAGCGGGCGGCCCTTCTGGGCGAGACCCTGCAAATGGTCAGCTACAGCCCGGAGATTGACACCTACCTGAATGTGATCTGCTTTCCCACCACACCGGGGCACTGCGGATGCATCCTGCTGAACATTGACGAAATCAAGTTTGCCGAAAACCCGGACGATACCCAAAACGCCCGCCTGCGATACATGGCCCGGCTGCTGGAGCAGCTGCGCTGACCCGACTGAAAGGATGGAACGATGATGAAAAAGCATTTGATGGCTCTGGTACTGCTGCTGTGCGTGTGCCTGTGCTGGGCCGGCGCGGCGCAAGCGGAGGAAACCTATTGCACCCTGACCCTTGACCCGGGCGAGGGCAGCTGGGACGAAACCACGCTTACCGGCTGGACGCTGAACGAGGAAGACAACACCATTTCCAAGCAGCTTGGCTACGGCACGGAATTCGGAGCCGATGACCTGCCCAAGCCCACGTGGGAAAAGCACCGTTTCGATTGCTGGTACATCAAGGATTCCTGGGGCAGTTTCCCTTCAACGGTGACGCTGACCGAGGACACCACCATTTGGGCCGAGTGGACGGAACTGTTTGACGTGACGCTGAGTGCCAGCAGTTTCGGAAATATATTCAAGACGGACAATGGCGGAAGGCCCGATACAAAAAGGATTACGGTGGAATTTGGTGAAGATATTACTCAAGATGATTTAAAATCGTGGATGAAAGAAAGTTTTCACTTTGAGGGTATTAGCCATGGGTACAGGCTTGGTGATGAGATTTTTGGTGACACGACTATGATGGTAGAGTGGTCTTGCACCGTTTCCTTTTACGCAAACGGCGGCACAGGTGCGCTTCCGGAACCCATCAAAGTAAGGAGCGGGGATGGTAACACCTCTCCGGTCATACCCTATCCTGATGGGCTGGAGAAGAAAGGCCATTCCTTCACGGAATGGAACACCGACAAGGATGGCAACGGCAGTCCCTGTACGGGTGGGTCTTATTTCTATATCAGCGACCTCGGCGACACCACCCTGTACGCCATATGGCAACCGAACAAGTACACCCTGACCCTTGATGCCAACGGCGGCACCTGGGCCAGCACCCTGCCTGAAGGCTGGACAAAGAGCGAGGACGGCAACACCGTTTCCAAGCAGCTTGACTACGGCACGGAAATCAGCGAAGCCGACTTGCCTGTTCCGACAAGGGAAGACTTTGAAGTGGAAAAGTGGCAGTACCAGACATCCGAAAGTGCGACTGACATCACCTTCTCCTACACCATGGAAGGTGATACCACCTTCCATGCGGTGTGGGCGCCGGTGGCAACGGTGAAGATTGAGAATAATCCTGAAAGCGACCGCGGAACGATCTGGATGACCCTGGAGAATGATGACACAAAGTACACTACCATCACGGCGCCTGTTGGCACGAAGGTTTATTTGCATGCCCAGGCGGATGACAGATATGTGTTTGAAGCGTGGAAGGGCCTCTATGTGTCCATCAGCAAGGAAACGGACGGCACCTGGTCCTTTGTGATTCCGTCCCAGGGTACCACCATCACCGCCAGCTTCCAGCCGAACTTCTGCACCGTTACGCTGGATGCCAATGGGGGTAACTTTGATGCGTCTGTTACTGCGGCCGGCTGGCAGACGAGCGAGAGCGGAACCATTTGCAAAGAGTTCGACTTCGGTGCGGACGGAAAGGTCACGATCAATCAGGGCGATTTGCCGACTCCCACACGCGCGACGTATGCATTTGATTTTTGGCAGCAGGACAACTGGATTTTCCAATACGGTACCTCCGTATCTGACCAGAGCATAACCCTGAAGGCTGAATGGGAACAGCTGTATCAGCTTTTCATTTCGAAGGAAAATTATGGCGGCACGGTGGAGTTTTACAAAGACCCTTCTTTCACAGAGCCATGCGAAACGGATGCGCAGGGAAAGATATGGGGGCGTAACGGTGAGGCAATCTACGCAAAAATCACACTCGATCCGCATATGCAGGTGGAATACTTTAGAGGAGGCGTTTGGCCCTATCTTGGCGATGCTGGTACGGCTTGTATCACTTTCGCGCGCGGCCGTACAACAACGGTTATTTTCGCCTTCGAATACGCGAGCTACGCCATCACCCTGGATGCCAATGGCGGCAGCTTTGTCGATGACCTTTATGACCCTAATTGCTGGACACTGGAAGACGAAAAGCTCACGGGCAACCTTACGTATGGCGATACGGTGTTAGGTTATGTACCCGAGGAAGACGGCGTTATCCGCGAGCACTACACCCTTGCCGGCTGGTACACCGCGGCAGACGAAACCGGCGAGGAAGTGACCTGGGACACCACGGTCACCGGCCCTGCCACTTACTATGCCCACTGGACGCCGGTGAAGTACAAGCTGACCCTTGACCCGGGCGAGAACGGCAAGTATGACACCACGCCTGATGGCTGGACGCTGGGCGCGGACGGCAAACTTTTCAAGGAATTCACCTATACTGAACAAACCCCTGAAACTTTGCCCGCGCCCGATGCGAACGAAGGGTACGAGTTTGACGGCTGGGACGGTACCCTTCCCGGTACGCTGACGGCGGATACCACCCTGACCGCCAAGTATGCACAGCTGTGCAAAATAGTGGCATATGTAAACGGCGATGATGCTGAAACCTGCAGTGTGGCGATTTACACTGACGAAGAGCATACCAAACCTCTGCCGGCGGATGCCCCCTATGTCGGGGCTGGTACAACCGTTTACCTTCAGCTCACGGCAGGGACGCACTGCCATTTGTCAGGCTGGGAGAGCGTTGGAGAAGCAGGTACTCTGATTACTCAGCCAGGCCGTGGGCCGAAATGCGAATACACAGTGCTCGAAGATGATTTGGGAAATACAATAATGATCACGGCTAACGTCATCTACAATTACTACCAGGTCACCTTCGATGCCAACGGCGGCGTGTTCAGCATTTACGACTGTGGTAGCTGGACACTTAATAATGATAGCACGGGACTCAGCCTCGGACTCGAATACAACTCGCATGTGCTGAGGCAGCTGCCGACTGAAGTCATCGATGAAGAAACGCCCACCAGGACGCACTACGACTTTGGCGGCTGGTACACTGCAGCGACCGGCGGCGACCCGGTGGACGAAAACACGCAGGTCACCGGCGTGACCACCTACTACGCACACTGGACGCCGAAAAAGTACACAATCACCTTCAACGCCAACGGCGGTGTGTTTGCTGACGGCATAAATGCTACACCCCGCCTGGCGTACAACACAGCGGTGCTGAACGGCGCGCCTGCCAGCCCGATGAAGGACAACTATGACTTTGACGGCTGGTACACTGCGGCAGACGGCGGCGACAAGGTAACCGAAACCACAATGGTTCCCGGCGAAACCACCTACTACGCCCACTGGAAGCTGAAGCAGTACACCCTGACCCTTAACCCGGACGGCGGCGCCTGGGCCAGCGACAAGCTGACCGGCGGCTGGACACAGAATGCGGATGGCACCATTTCCAAGAAGTTCGACCATGGTGCCAGCGTCAGCCTGAACGACCTGCCCGCGCCCGAGAAGGAGCACAACGTCTATCAAACCAACCCGGTTCCGTGGAAAAACGGTGAGAACACGGCAAAATTCCCCCTGACAATGACCAGCGATGTGACGCTGACCGTTCAGTGGATTAAGCAGTACAATATCAAGGTGGAAGTTGTGCCGGACGCGGACGGCGAAACCCATGGTGAGGTGGGCTTCTACTATGACAGCGATTACGAGAACCGGTTCTTCCCTGGCGAAGATGGTGCCTGGACAGAATACGGCCATACGATTATGCTGGAAGCTGATCCGGAAGATGGTTATGAGATAGACAAGTGGGAATGCACCGATGCAAGGAGTTATGCGTTCCACTTGGATTCCCAAAACCCGGCACGGGCAGAAGCTTGTCCCCAAGGGAAGGACATGGTTGTCAAAGTCTACTTCAAGCTGAAGGAATGCGAATTTACCTTCGATGCCAACGGCGGCTGTTTTGACAATAATTACTATGTAACAACAAAGACGGCTACCCAAACCGCCTTCCGGCCGGTTCCTGCTGTGCCTTCGACCGATCCTGCCCGTCATGGGTGCGAGTTCGCTGGCTGGTATACTGAAAAAACCGGCGGCGACCCGTATGACCCCACTGAAACGGCTATCGACCATGTGACCTACTATGCTCACTGGACGCCGCTGTACTATATGACCGCAACTGCAAAGGACTCCGAGCACGGTACGGCGAAGCTTTACCTGACGGCGGATTATTCGGATACACCTGTTTCCAGCGATACCGGCATTTGGGTGAAGGCTGGCACTACGGTGTATATCAAGCCGGAACCCAACGAAGGCTACCAGGTGGATCAGAGCCAATGGAGCTGCACGGGCAGGGCCAATCTGAGCAGCGATGCCGCAACTGGCACTGCCACATGCACCCCATATGATGGAGACTTTAATGAGGAGCTTGGGGACCTGTATTACGTGGAAATCCAATGCGGCTTCAAGATTAAAGAACACACCATCACCTTCGATGCCACCGATGGCGCGTTTGGGGAAGGCTTAACGCTTCCTGAAGGCTGGAAGCTGACCGAGGATCGAAAGCAGCTCAAAGTTACAATCCAGCATGGCGCCAGCGTGAAGGAAACGCTGGAAAGTGCCACCGGGTATAAAGACCCCACCAGGACGCACTACAGTTTTAATGAATGGAATGCCGCACAGGATGGCAGCGGTACATGGCTGAGCACCAATGCCATCAAGGCCACCGGCGATACCACCTACTACGCCCAGTGGGAAGTGGTAAAGTACGAACTGAAACTTGAACCGAATGGTGGCAGCTTTGGTGCGGATCTGCCCACAAACTGGCAGAAGAAAGAAGACGGCAGCATTTACCAGTACCTCTCTTACAACACCAGTTCCCCGGCCTCCCTGCCCGAACCCACCAGGAGCGGATACAAGTTCGATGGCTGGTACACCACAGCGGAGGGCGGCTATGAGTATGCATCCAAGCCAATGGATGTCAACAGCACCTACTACGCCCACTGGAAGAAGATCCACGAGGTGCGCCTGACGTCGCAAGGCGGAATGTATATGAAGAGCGATAAGGGTGCCGCAACCGGGTCTGTATTTCTCACGGTGGTGGATGGCGACTGCATCAGCAAGGAAGATGTGGCGTCGCTGCTGCTGGATAATCGTTCGCTGATATGCTGCTATTATGATGGAAGTAAGGTTGAATACGATTTCGCTACCCCAGTCACAAGCGGTATGACGCTTTGGGTTCAATGGTGTTATACTGTGACCTTTGATGCCAATGGCGGCACGGGCAGCGTCTCCAACCTGACCATCGAAACGGTAAACCTTGAGGAATTGCCTGAGCCTGGCAACCTGGAGAAGGCTGGTCTTGCCTTCGCCGGCTGGAACACAAAGCAGGACGGCACGGGCACCACCTACCAGCCCGGGGATTATTTCTCCAACCCCGAAGTTGGCAACACCACCCTTTACGCCATGTGGGACACTGGCTACTCCGTGACTGTGGAAAATGACGAGCAGCTGCCGCAGAGCAGTGTTGGCGGAGTAACGCTGTACAGTGACGAAAACTGCACGAAGACGCTTGGCAGCAGCGCCCAGCTGTTGGCTGGCAAAAGGGTTTACCTGAAGGCTGAAGACATGGAGCACTACAATTTCAGCCGTTGGGAAGGAGCCAATGCGCTTTCGGACAACCCAAAGATTGCATACCTGGACATGGGTACGAAGGATGTTAACGTTCGTATAAGCCTGCTCCAGAATGAAAATGGCCGGGCACGGTCTGCCCTCAGGGGCGCGCAGGATCAGGACGTTACTGCGTACTACACCCCGAAGAAGTACACCCTGACCTTGAACCCGGGCGGTCACGGCAGCTTCGCTTCTACGCCTGCCGGCTGGACAACGAACGCGGACGGCAGCATTTCCAAGCAGTTTGTCTACGATACGGAAATCACCGAAACCCTGCCCACGCCTGACTCGGAAGACCCTGCGTTTGCCTTTGACAAATGGAACAGCGCAGCGCCTTCGAAGCTGACGGCGGATACTACCCTGACGGCCCAGTGGACGCAGCTGTACCGGATCAGCATTTCGGCTGACCCGACCGAGGGCGGCGACCCCGTGCTGCGGAAGCAGGGCGAAAGCGATGGCGACCCCGCAGTTTGGGTGCCCGAAGGCACGGTGCTGGAAATTGTGCCCAAAACGGCGGACAACTACCGCTATGATGGCTGGAAGCTGAAGGAAGAGCAGGAAGTATCTCCGCTAAGCCGCGGCAGCAGCCTCCAAACCGGGAACTACACCGTTGGCAATGAGAATGCACAGCTTGAGGCGTGCTACACAAAGCTCATTACCGTCACCTTTGATGCCGGTGAAGGTGTGTTTGCCGACCGCACAGGCTTGTCTGACGACAAGCATAAGCTGACGTGCTCCATTGGCGAAGGCGAAACGGTGGCGAAACCCGCCCCTGCGCCTACCCGGGCCGGCTATGAGCTGGACGGGTGGACCTACAAATCGGGCGACACGCTGGAAGAACGAGATTTCAGCTTCGAAACGCCGCTGTTTGAGAGCGTCACTGTCACTGCCAAGTGGGTCAAGGTGTACACCATCACCGTGCAGGCTGACCCGAGCGAGGGCGGCACGCTGAAGCTGTATAAGAACTATAACAGCGAAAGTGAAACGCTTTCTAATCCTTATTCCAGCAACACGGTGAAGGTGCGCGAAGGCACGGTGCTTTACCTGGCGTATTACGGCAACGAGCCGGCAGCGGGCGTGCGTTACGAGTGGACGGAATATGCATATGAAAGCGATAAGGTTGACTTTGGTAACTTTAGAGACTATTATGATGATGACAGTGAACATTACATCACCGTCTGCAAGATTACCGCAAAGGCTGTGGATGCAAGCATCACAGTAAAATTCAAAAAGCAGTTTGCCGTGACCTTCTATGCCAATGGCGGGGAGTTCGAGCCCGGCAAGACTACGTACACGCGGTGGAAAGACGAAGACAGCAAAATCACCAGCAGTGGTTTGCCATGCGATGGTATGTCTAGATCGGGTTACACTTCTGCCGGCTGGATGACATCCAACGGCACCGGCTTTGAGGACTTTACTGTCCCCGAAGAAGGCTACACCGTTACGGCACCCCTTGACCTGTACGCCAAGTGGTCGTACCAGGTGACCTTCGACAAGGGCACTGTTTCCAGCGGAAGCATTGACGGCACCATGGCGCCCCAGACCTTCTACGCCGGCACGCCAGCCGCGCTGAAAGAATGCGCCTTCACCAGCGAGGACTATGCCTTCGCCGGGTGGAAGGTGCAGGGCGACACAACAGGCAAGGTTTACGCGGATGGAGAGCAGTTCTCCTCCTCCGCCGGCAATGTAACCCTGGTGGCCCAGTGGACACCCAAGCTCATCGTGACCCTGGACGCCAATGGCGGTCGCTTTGGCACCGGCGAAAGTGCGTCCGAAACCAGCAAGGTGAAGGTTGCGCCCGGCAGCACCGTGTCCACTGCCAGCCCCGATAAGCCCACAAGGGAAAACTTTACCCTCTATGGCTGGAAAACGGAGGACGATAAGGAATTCGACCTGAGCAAAGATGCCGTTAACAGCAGCATCACCCTGAAGGCTGTCTGGTCGTACACCGTAACGTTCGACAGGAACGGGGGCGACGCAGAAGTTCCGCAAATGGATCCCCTTGTCATCGTTGACGATGGCAAAGAGAATCTGCCCAAGTGCACCTACACGAAGGAAGGCAGCGCCTTTAACGGGTGGAAGATGGAAGGCGATACCAGCGGGCGTACTTACAGGGACGAATGGAAGGATTTCTCCTACGATAAGGGTAACGTGACCCTGGTGGCCCAGTGGGCAACGCTGTACACCATCGAGGTTTCCTCCGCCAATGACAGCTACGGCACCGCAGCCATCTACGATCTGGACGATACCGGGTACGAGCACCCCTCTGCGAAGGTCACAGTACCAGAGAATACGCCGCTTAACCTGAAGGCTACGGTTAAAGAGGGCTACAAGTTCCATTACTGGCGGGTGGAAGGCAGAGGGAGCTTTGGCTCGGATGACGCTACCTATGGTCCTTATTACGTTGAGGGAAATGCGAGCATCCAGGCAGTTTTTGGCCCGAAACAATACTTTTTGTTCCTGAAACCCAATGGCGGCCAATTCCCTTATGAAATGAACCCAAACGAAACAGCAGGAAAAAACGTCTACTACGGCGAGAAGATTGACGAGACCCTGGCCGAAGTGTACATCTTCAGGGAAGGCTATGACCTTGCCGGCTGGCAGACGGAGGACGGGAAAACCTTTGATGCTGAAAACACCACCATCACCGGCAACCTGACCCTGGTGGCCCAGTGGACACCCCGGAAATACACTGTGACCTTCCATGCCAACGGCGGCCTGCTGGACAACGGCAAGGAAACCAAGGAGGTGCAGGTCAACTGGGGCGAGGCCATCCCGACTGCCGATGTGCCCACCCTCAGCCGCACAGGCTACACCGCCGATGAAGACTGGTTCACTGCCGGCGAAGGCGGCACGGCCTTCGACATGAGCTCCCTCATCAAGGCCGATACCACAATCTACGCCCACTGGACGCTGACGCCCTACACCGTCACCGTCACCACCGATGGCGGCGGCACGGCTAGCGCCAGCAAGACCACTGCCCACATGGGTGATACCATCACCCTGACGGCTGAGCCGGACGAAGGCAAGCTGCTGAAGGAATGGCAGGTGGAGGCCGGCGGCGTGACAGTTGGCGGGGACGGCACCTTCACCATGGGTGCAGGCAATGTGACCATCAAAGCCGTGTTCGACGACAAGCTGACCATTACCTTCGATCCAAATGGCGGCAAACTGACAGGAAACGGCAGCCAGTTCATCGTCAAGGGCGGCAAGGCCACCGAGCCTGCCGAACCTACCTGGGACGGCGAGCACAGCTTCCTGGGCTGGTTCCTGCCGGCTGCGGACACCCCCTTCAGCTTTGATACACCCCTGACGGAAAGCACCACCCTGACTGCCCGCTGGGCAACCGAAACCCACAGCATCACCCTGCAGACCCAGGGCGACGGCACCGCCGCCTCCAACCCCAAGGACAAAACCGCTGCAGGCATCGTTGTGGAGCTGACCGCCACCCCTGGCACCGGCTATCAGTTCGACCGGTGGGAGGTCATCAGTGGCGGTGTGACGGTGGAAAACAACAAGTTCACCATGGGCGCGCAGGACGTGACCATCAAGGCTCACTTCAAGCCCGTGGAACTGACCGTCACCTTTGATGCCGCCGGCGGCACCCCCGCTGACCCGGTGAAGGTGCTCTATGGCGATAAGCTCAGCGCCCTGCCCGGCACCGAGAAGGAAGGCTTCACCTTTGACGGCTGGTTTGAGAAGGATGCGGAAACGGCTTTCGACCTGGACAAGGCTATCACGGAAAGCCTGACCCTGTACGCTCACTGGACGGAGAACCCGACACCCACCCCCGAACCTACCGCCACCGTGAGCGGCGAACCCGAACCTACCACCACCGTGAGCGGCGAACCCGAACCTACCACCACCGTGAGCGGCGAACCCGAGCCTACTGCCACGGTGAGCGGCGAACCCGAGCCTACCGCCACTGTGAGCAGTGAACCCGAGCCTACTGCCACCGTGAGCAGCGAACCCGAACCCACCGCCACCGTGAGCAGCGAGCCTGAACCCACTGCCACTGTGAGCGGCGAACCCGAACCCACCGCCACGGTGAGCGGCGAGCCTGAACCTACCGCCACTGTGAGCAGCGAACCCGAGCCCACTGCCACGGTGAGCGGCGAACCCGAACCCACTGCCACTGCAACGCAGCTGCCCGAACCTACGGCAACGGCAGCGCCCACCGCAACGGCGGTTCCCACGGTAACGCCTGTGCCCACCGCAACGGCATTGCCCACGGCGACACCCGCGGCAGCGCCGATCACCATTGTCCGGCAGCCGGTGGACACCAGGGGCATGGAAGGCCAGCAGGCTGTCTTCACCGTGGAGGCCCGCGGCGACGGCCTGGTATACCAGTGGTTTGTGAACCGGAATGACGGTGCCGGCTTTGTGCCCTGCGCCGGCTCCAACGGCCCCACTCACACCACCACCGCCCTGAAGCGGGAGAACAACGGCTATCAGTACTACTGCCAGATTACCTGCAAGGACGGAACCATCCGCACTGCCACGGTCACCCTGACGGTGGAGAACTCGCTGCCCCAGACGGGCGATGCCACCAACCTGACACTGTGGCTGGCCCTGGTGGCCATGAGCTACGGCGGCATGCTGATGCTCCTCCACAGGGCCAGGCGGAACCGCCTGGAATAACCCCATAACCACGGCAGCGGCCCGAAATGGCGCCGCTGCCTTTTTGTGTCAATGCGCGCAGTGCACACGGGCCTGACCGCGGATGTAACCGTTTCGTGCCGTCAACCACGCAAAACGCTCCCTGCCACCGCGCATGCGACTTTGCAGGGAGCGTTTTTTGTTGCGGAAAAGCTGCGCAGCGTCCGCGAGCGGCAAGCGATGCTGCAAAGGTGCTGATTTCCCCGGCGAGCTGCCGGCAGGAAAACATGCTGCAGGTGCGAAAGCAGGTGAAAAAACAGGAGGGAAGGCAAATGATACGGATTTCGAAGGAG
>CAYMOM010000009.1:0-34113 GCA_964391995.1 uncultured Faecalibacterium sp. | reverse complement strand
CCGTGAAGGAGCAGGTGGACGCCCTCTACGCCGCCGGGCGCAACACCGTGATGGGCGATGAGGAGCTGGAAATCCTCGTCCGCAATTACGATGTGCAGCGTTACGAGCACCTTACCTTCTTCCACAACCAATAAAAGCGCACCCTCGCCCTCCCGCTTTTGCACGAAAGCGGGATTTTTCATGGAAAAACGCTGCTGCGGATGTTCGCAGCAGCGCTCAGCCCCCTTCCGGGCAGGAAAGCGGGATTCTTAAGGGGCGAAGACCCTTAAGCAGGATTGTCAAGGGCAGCGCCCTTGACCGGGTTTCCAAAGGGCAGCGCCCTTTGGTCACTCGCAGTTTTCACGGGAGATGACGGCGCCCAGGGAGCGGAGCTTGGTCTCGATTTGCTCGTAGCCGCGGTCGATATATTCGGGGTGGTAGATCTCGGTGACGCCCTTGGCCATCAGGCCTGCCACCACCAGGGCGGCGCCGGCGCGCAGGTCGGTGCAGGTGACGGGCGCGCCATACAGCTGGGATACGCCCTCCAGAATCGCCATGCGCCCTGCTACGCGAACCCGGGCACCCATGCGGGCAATTTCGTCCAGGTGCTTCAGGCGCTGCTCGAAAATGGTTTCCTGAATAATGCTGGTGCCCCGGGCGGTGGTCAAAAGGGCGCTCATGGGCTGCTGCAGGTCGGTGGGGAAGCCGGGATACACCTGGGTTTTGATGTTCACCGCCCGGTGGGCGCCCAGGGTGCGGACGCGGATGGCATCATCGCTGTCGGTAACCTTCACGCCCATTTCCAGCAGCTTGGCGGTCAGGGCCTCCATGTGCTGGGGGATGCAGCCGTGAATCACCACATCGCCCCTGGTGGCGGCGGTGGCGATCATCAGGGTGCCGGTTTCAATCTGGTCGGGGATGACGGCATAGGTGGTGCCGTGCAGGTACTGCTGTCCGCGGATGCGGATCACATCCGTGCCGGCGCCCTTCACCTTGGCGCCCATGCTGTTCAGGAAGTTAGCCAGGTCCACAATATGGGGCTCCTTGGCTGCATTGTAGATGATGGTGGTGCCCTTGGCCTTGGCGGCAGCCAGCATCACATTGATGGTGCCGCCCACGGTGACCACATCGAAAAACACATCGCTGCCCGTCAGCTCCTTGGCCATGGCGGAAATGCGCCCGCCGTGGGTTTCGGTTTCGGCGCCCAGGGCGTTGAAGCCCTTCAGGTGCTGGTCAATGGGCCGGGAGCCGATCTCGCAGCCGCCGGGGAAGTACACCTCCGCATGGCCGCAGCGGCCCAGCAGCGCGCCCAGCAGGTAATAGCTGGCACGCAGGCGCTGGCTGTCGTGATAGCCGATGCGGAAATCCTCCGCCGGGCGGGGATCGATGGTCATAAACTCGCCTGGGGCGTAGGTTACCTTGGCACCCAGGGAGCGGAGAATATCCACCAGCGCGCGCACATCCTCAATATCGGGAAGATTCTCGATGGTGCATGGCTCATCGGACAGCAGCACCGCGGGGATCACCGCCACCGCCGTGTTTTTGCCGCCGCTGACGCGCACCTCACCTTCCAGGGGATTGCCGCCGGTAATCAGCATTCGTTCTTTCATGGGTATAGGCTCCGGCCGGGGCCGGATTCACCTCCTGCGCCATTGAAATGCGGAGCAGGGCCTGCCATGTGCGGCCCATACTCCCATACGGGGAACATTATAACACATTTTCCTGCATAGAGCAATCAGGAAAAGAAATGGCCTATCTGGAGAAAAACTGCCGCGAAAAAACCAAAATCATCTTGAATTTTTTTGAATTCTGCGCTATACTCAGCCCAGCGAAACCGATTTAGCGCCAATGAAAAGAGGGGGTGACGGCGTGGCAGTTACCATCAAGGATGTTTCGGCCAGGTGCGGCCTGTCGATTTCCACGGTCAGCAAGGCCTTCAACAACTACAGCGATATTTCCGAGGAGACCCGGGAGCTGGTGCAGCGCACGGCCCGGGAGATTGGCTACTACCCCAACGCCATTGCCCGCACCCTGAAAACCAACCGCTCCTATAACCTGGGTGTGCTGTATGCCGATGACGGGCACAACGGCCTGACCCACAGCTTCTTTGCCCAGGTGCTGGATGCCTTCAAGTGCGAATGCGAAAAGCACGGGTACGACATCACCTTCATCAACCACAATGTGGGCTGGTCGGGCATGACCTACCTGGAGCACTGCCGCTACCGCAATGTGGACGGGGTGTGCATGGTGTGCGCGGATTTCTACTCCCTGGAGGTGGCGGAGCTGGCCACCAGCGACATACCCTGTGTAACCATCGACCATGCCTTCAACAACCGCAGCTGCGTGATGAGCGAGAACATGCAGGGCATGCAGCAGCTGGTGAAATACGCCTATGAAAAGGGCCACCGGCGCATTGCCTTTGTCCACGGGCAGCGCTCCTCCGTGACGGAAAACCGCATTACCGGCTATTACCGGGCGCTGAGCGAACTGGGCATTCTCCCCAGCCCGGAATACCTGGTGGATGCCCTGTATGACAGCCCTACAGCGGGCTATCAATCCATGTCCCGGCTCATGCGCCTGCCGGAGCCGCCCACCTGTGTGCTGATGCCCGATGACCAGACCGCCCTGGGCGCCCTGGAAGCCGCCGGCGACATGCACCTGAAGGTGCCGGAGGATGTATCCCTAGCCGGGTTTGACGGCATCCGCCTGGGGCAGCTGCTGCGCCCAAGGCTGACCACCATCAGGCAGGACACCAAGCGCATGGGCACCCAGGCCGCCCTGTACCTGATCGACCGGATTGAAAACCCCCGCACCGCCGTCAGCGAGGTGGGGAGCATCCCGGTGAAGCTGATTTCGGGCGAAAGCGTGGGAGAAGTGAAGAAAAACGCATAACGCAAAGGCAGGCCCGCCGCAAAAACGAGCCTGCCTTTTTTCCTTATTTCAGCACCATCACGCCATGGGCAGGCAGGATGATGTTTTGCACGGTTTCGCCGGTGAGCATGTCCGTATATGCCCGGGACAGGGTGAAGCGCTGCTCCTTGCCGGAGTAGTTTTGCAGGAACACCGCGCCGCCGCGCTCCGTGGCAACGGTGCCGCTGGGCAGCGCATCCGGCAAGGCCCGGCGCAGACCCAGGCTGGCGGCAATATCCTGATAGATGGCATCCAGGCCTGCCTGCTCCACCTTGGCAGACAGGTAGTACGCCTGGCCTTTCCCATAGGCGTTGCGGGATAGGCAGGGCAAGCCGGCGTAGAAGTCCTGTTCAAACACGCCTAGGGTCTGTGCGCCGCGGTTTTCGGGAATTTCGCACAATTCGCTGATGGCAAAGCGCCGTCCGTCCTTCAGCACCAGGGCGTTTTCGTCCTGGGGGTAGAGGGCGTCCAGCTCCGTGCCCCGAAGGCCGAACACGTCCATCAGCCCATGGGGTGTGCCGCCCAGGAAGGCCAGGTCGTTCTCGTCCACCCAGCCGGAGAAATAGGTCATCACCAGGGTGCCGCCGCCTGCCACAAAGGCCCGGAGCTTTTCCTCAATACCGCCCCGGAACATGAACAGCATGGGCGCCACCACCAGCTTATACCCGCTCAGGTCGGTGCAGGCGCGCATATCGCGGAAATCAATGCTGCACCCCTGCTGCCACAGGCTGCGGTAGTGCATGCCCACCGTGTCGAAATAGCGCATGTTCTTGGGGTGCCCGGTCTGCGCATAATCAATGGCCCAGCGGTTCTGGGTATCGTAAAGGATGCAGATTTCCGGCTTTTTCAGGGGCTGATGATAGAGTGGTTCCAGCTTTTCCAGGGCCTGGCCCACCTGGGCTACATCCTGGAACACCCGGTGGTTCTCGCTGCCGTCATGGTCCACCACCGCGCCGTGGAACATTTCCGCGCCGCCGCGCCCCTTGCGCCACTGGAAGTACATCACGCTCTGGCTGCCGTGGGCCAGGGCCTGCATGGAGGACAGCAGGTGCATACCCGGGCGCTTCAGCTTGTTGACGGGTTTCCAGTTCACCTGGGATGGTGTGGACTCCATCAGCAGATAGGGCTGATCCTTGAAGGAGCGCATCAGGTCGTGATTCATGGCAAACTCCGCTGCCCGCTGCACATCGTCCCCGCTGTGCCACTCGGGGTAGCTGTCCCAGGACACCACGTCAATGGCCTCGCTCAGGTCGAAGTAGTCATAGTCCCAGAAGCGCTCCATCAGGTTGGCGGTGCAAAGCAGCTCTGGGTTCACCTTTTTCACCGCGTCCCGCTCATTTTCGATGAAGGTTTTGCACTGCCAAGTGGAGAAGCGCCGCCAGTCCACCCACATGGAGGTGTTGCTGGTTTCGCCCATGGGGCCGGGAGCCTCCACCTGGCTCCAGTCCGTGTACCGCTGGCTCCAGAAGCTGGTCCACCAGCAGCTGTTCAGGTTTTCCAGGGTGCCGTACTTGTCCTTCAGCCAGGCGCGCCACTTTTCCTGGCACAGGGGGCAGCGGCAGTCGCCGGAGTATTCGTTGCTCAAATGCCACAGGATCACCGCCGGGTGGCTGGCGTAGCGCTCTGCCAGCGCGGTGTTTATGGCCCGAACCTTCTCCCGGTACACGGGGGATGAGGGGCAGTGGTTGTGCCGCTCGCCAAAGTGCATCCGCTGAAGGCGGTCGTTCACCCGCAGCACCTCGGGGTACTTTTGGGCCATCCAGGCCGGGCGTGCGCCGGAAGGCGTTGCCAGAATGATGTGAATGCCGCCTTTCCACAGCCGGTCGATCACCCCGTCCAGCCATGCAAAGTCATACACGCCGTCCTCCGGCTCCAGCCTTGCCCAGGAGAAAATGCCCACGGATACGCAGTTCACATGGGCCTTGTGCATCAGCTCAACATCCCTGTCCAGAATGTCCGGCCTGTCCAGCCACTGATCCGGGTTATAGTCGCCCCCGTGGAGAAAGTGGGGAAAACGCGGTGTGAAGCTCATAAGACAAACTCCTTGTTTGATTGGTATCTTTATTTCACCACAAATAGGGCGGTTTGTAAAGGCTTTTTTCCTCCGTCAAGAAAAAACCCTTGACAGGACGGGCGATTGCGTATATAATGGCACAGGTGTCAACCCAAACACCTTGACGGAGGCTGCCGGCATGGAAACCCACGGGCATGACGAACTGGATCGCAAGGTCGAGCTGGCATGGCTGGCCGCATTTTACGGCGGCATGCTGACGGACAAGCAGCGCCAGGTGCTGCACCTGCACTGCGAGGAGGATATGTCCCTGGGGGAGATTGCCCAGGAGGCCGGCGTAAGCCGCCAGGGCGTGCACGATATGCTGACCCGCGCTGCAGCCCGGCTGTTCGACATGGAGGAAAAGCTGGGCATGGCGGCCCGCTTCACCCGCACGGGCGAAGGCCTGGAGGAGTGCCGCACTGCCCTGAAGGATAAACGCTATGACGAGGCGGAAAGGCTGCTGGATGCGCTGATCCGCTTGAACCAGGAGGAAAGCAATGGCCTTTGAAGGCTTGAGTGAAAAGCTGCAGGGCGCCCTGCGGAAAATGACCGGCAAGGGCAAATTGACCGAGCAGAACGTGAAGGAGGGCATGCGGGAGGTCCGCATGGCCCTGCTGGAAGCTGACGTCAACTATGCCGTAGCCAAGGATTTCATCAAGAAGGTCACCGAGCGGTGCGTGGGCCAGGAGATTCTTTCCTCCCTGACGCCGGGCCAGCAGGTGATCAAAATCGTCAGCGAGGAAATGACCCAGCTCATGGGCGGCACCAACGCCCGGCTGACCTGGTCCTCCAGCCCGCTGACGGTGTATATGCTCTGCGGCCTGCAGGGCGCCGGCAAAACCACCATGGCTGCCAAGCTGGCAGGCTACCTGGTCAAGCAGGGCAAAAAACCCATGCTGGCCGCCTGCGACATCTACCGCCCTGCCGCCATCAAGCAGCTGCAGGTGGTGGGCAAGCAGGTGAACGTGCCCGTGTTTGAAAAGGGCACGCAGGATCCGGTGAAAACCGCTAAAGAAGCCATCGAATATGCCCGGTACTACCAGCGGGATGTGCTGATCATCGATACCGCCGGCCGGCTGCATATCGACACCGAATTGATGGACGAGCTGGCCCGCATCAAGGAAGCCGTGAAACCCCAGGAGATCCTCCTGGTGGTGGACGCCATGACCGGTCAGGACGCGGTGAACGTGGCCCAGTCCTTCAACGACAAGCTGGCCATTGACGGCGTGATCCTCACCAAGCTGGACGGCGACACCCGCGGCGGCGCAGCCCTTTCCGTTCGCGCGGTAACGGGCAAGCCCATCAAGTTCAGCGGCGTGGGCGAAAAGCTCACCGACATCGAGCCTTTCCACCCGGATCGCATGGCAAGCCGCATCCTGGGCATGGGCGATGTGCTGACCCTGATCGACAAAGCCAGCGAAGCCTTCGATGAGCACGATGTGGACAAGCTGGCCCGCAAGGCCAAAACTGCTGACCTGACCCTGGAGGACTTCCTGGAGCAGATGCAGTCCATGAAGAAGGTGGGCATCAAGTCCATGATCGAAATGCTGCCCGGCATGTCCGGCAAGGATATCGATGTGGACGAGAACGCCATGAAGAAGCCCGAGGCCATCATCCGCTCCATGACGCCCAGGGAGCGCCGCAACCCCGGCATCCTGAATGCCAGCCGGCGCAGGCGCATTGCCGCCGGCTCCGGCACCACGGTGCAGGATGTGAACCAGCTGATCCGCCAGTTCGACCAGGCCAAGCAGATGATGAAGCAAATGACCCAGATGAAGGGCAAAGGCCGCCTGCGGATGCGCCTGCCGGGCATGAAATAAGCGTGGACTCATATACAAAGTATATGATTTCCATATAGATTACACCATACGAGTATTGAGGAGGAAATCCAATGTCTGTCAAGATTCGCCTGAAGAGAATGGGCATGAAGAAGAAGCCCTTCTACCGTGTTGTCATCGCCGATGAGCGCGCTTGCCGCGATGGCCGCTTCATCGAGGAGATCGGCTACTACAATCCCATGACCGCTCCCGCCGAAATCAAGGTGGATGGCGAGCGCGCCAAGTACTGGCTCCAGTGCGGCGCCCAGCCCACCGATACCGTTCGCATTCTGCTGAAGAAGACCGGTGTCATCGAGAAGTAAGTCTGATGAAGACTGCGCCGGCATTGCCGGTATGAAGAAAGGAAGTCTCCATGCAAGAACTACTTACCTTCATGGCGCAGTCCTTGGTGGATCACCCCGACCAAGTCAGCGTTCATGAAACCGAAGGCCCCGAGGCCATCATCCTTGCCCTGAATGTGGCGGAGGAGGATGTGGGCAAAGTCATCGGCAAGCAGGGGCGCATTGCCAAGGCCATCCGCGCCGTCATCAAGGCCGCCACGGCCCGCAGCCCCAAGCCCGTATTTGTGGAAATTCAAAAATCCGGTGAGGAAAACTAATCAAGCTGAGGCAGTCGGTTCGCGCCGGCTGCCTCAGTTTGTCAAAAACCTCCGGGAGGTGTCGGAGGGCCCGCAGGCCCTCTGACTTTATTCGTATCGCGGGGCTTTGCCGCGCGGGCGGGGCGTTTCCGGCTCCGCCGGAAACTTTCCTTACGCGGAGGAACGGCCGTCAAAGCTGCTTGCAGCTTTGACAGTGACGGAACGCAAATCCTCGAAAAAGTGGCCTCGCCACTTTTTCGACACCCTGAGGCAGTCGGTTCGCGCCGGCTGCCTTTTTGCTGCATGGGTGCCGGCTTTGCGCTTTTTTTCTTCATTGCATACCAGATTCGCCCGGTAAAGGCTTGACAGATGCGGGGAAAGTGATTACAATAAGAAACGATCGGCTGTGACAGGCCGCCAGGGTGGCGGGCCTTCAGCTGTTTTCGATAGAAATCCCCGCTTCATTTGTATCGCTTCGGTCAACGGGGCGTCGTTTTTTCGGCGGTCGGGCGCGGCCTGGCCGGCTGCATAGAAATTGCGCAATGGGGCACGTTTGCCCTTTTATGTGGTTTTTGTGGGGCGCGGCAGGCCCATTATCGGCAGGCCGCCAGAAAAAAGCATATCGCAGCGGACGGAAGTCCATCACCATGAAAGCAGCAGCAGCCGTGCACAGAGCATTCTGGCACGGCTTTTGGCCGTTCTCTGATCAATTTGAAACGAGATTACAAGGAAAAAGGAGGGAAACCGTTTGAGTCCTGTCATTACCATTTTGATTGCCATTGCAACGGCTGCCGTTGGCTTCGCGGTCGGCGGCGCCTATCGCAAAAATGTAACGGAAAAGAAAATCGGCCGCACGGAAGAGCTGGCTAAGCACCTCTACGATGACGCCGTCCGCAAGGCTGACGAGTACAAGAAGGAAAAGGTGCTGGAGGCCAAGGAGGAGATCCTGAAGGCCAAGGCTGAAAACGACCGGGAAAAGGCCGAAAACGAGCGGGAAATGCGCGAGCGCCGCAACGAGGTGCAGCGCAACGAGCGCCGGCTGATCCAGCGCGAGGAAACCCTGGACAAGAAGGCCGACAACATGGAGGCCCGGGAGGAAAGCCTGAACAAAAAGCAGGCCGAGATCCAGAAAATGCAGGAGGAGGCCGAGGCCCTGATCGGCAAGCAAACCACCGAGCTGGAGCGCATTGCCGCCATGACCCAGGACGAAGCGAAGCAGATTATTGTTGAGCGGGTGCAGAAGGACGCCTTCCACGATGCCGCCGCCATGGTCCGCGACATTGAAGCCAAGGCCAAGGAAGAGGGCGAAAAGAAGGCCCGGAACATCATCGCTCTGGCCATTCAGAAGTGTGCTGCCGACCATGTGGCTGAGTCCACCGTGTCCGTGATCGCCCTGCCCAACGATGACATGAAGGGCCGCATCATCGGCCGCGAAGGCCGGAACATCCGCGCCCTGGAAACCGCTACCGGCGTTGACCTGATTATCGACGATACCCCCGAGGCCGTCATCGTTTCCGCCTTCGACCCCGTCCGCCGTGAGATTGCCCGCATTGCTGTGGAAAAGCTCATTATGGATGGGCGCATCCACCCTGCCCGCATTGAGGAAATGGTGGAAAAGGCCCGCAAAGAAGTGGACAACCAGATCCGCGAGGCCGGCGACAATGCCGTGTTTGAAACCAACCAGCACGGCATCCATCACGAGCTGGTGAAGCTGCTGGGCCGCCTGCGCTACCGTACTTCCTACGGTCAAAATGTGCTGAAGCACTCCATTGAGGTCAGCCACCTGGCAGGCCTGATGGCTGCCGAGCTGGGCGCTGATGTTCAGCTGGCAAAGCGCGCCGGCCTGCTCCACGATATTGGCAAGGCCGTTGACCACGAGGCTGAGGGCACCCATGTGACCCTGGGCGGCGAGCTGGCCCGGAAGTATCACGAAAGCCCCGATGTGATCCACGCCATTCTGGCCCACCACAACGATGTGGAGCCCCAGACTGTGGAAGCCGTGCTGGTGCAGGCTGCCGATGCCATCTCCGCCGCCCGCCCCGGCGCCCGCCGTGAGAGCCTGGAGAACTACATCAAGCGCCTGGAAAAGCTGGAGGAAATCGCCAATAGCTTTGAGGGCGTGGAGAAGTGCTTTGCCATTCAGTCCGGCAGGGAGGTGCGCATCATGGTCAAGCCTGATGACGTGACCGATGAGGGCACCAAGATTCTTGCCAAGGAAATCGCCAAGCGCATCGAGAAGGAAATGGAGTACCCGGGTCAGATTCGCGTGAACGTCATCCGCGAAACCCGCTCCACCGAATACGCCAAGTAAAACAAAAATCCCTTTTCCCAGCCGGGAGAGGGATTTTTCTTTGCGGAAAAACGGCGGCAGAGGTATTGCATTCGGCGTGAAGCCGTGCTATAATCTATACGATTACGCACCTTTGTCCTGCGATTGCTTGTGCCGCGCATGCGGTGGCTGGTCGCGCAGGGGCAGAGGGTGGAAAAACAAGGAGGAATACCCAAATGGCAGTCATTTCCATGAAGCAGCTCCTGGAAGCGGGCGTGCACTTCGGTCACCAGACCCGCCGCTGGAACCCCAAGATGGCTCAGTACATCTTCACTGAGCGCAACGGCATCTACATCATCGACCTGCAGAAGACCGTGAAGAAGGTGGACGAGGCCTATGCCTTCATCCGCGATGTGGCGATGGAGGGCAAGTCCATCCTGTTCGTGGGCACCAAGAAGCAGGCCCAGGAGTCCATCGAGTCCGAGGCCAAGCGCTGCAACATGTTCTATGTCAACAACCGCTGGCTGGGCGGCATGCTGACCAACTTCCGCACCATCCAGACCCGCATCAAGCGCCTGAACGAGATCGACCGCATGGAGCAGAACGGTCAGTTCGATGTGCTGCCCAAGAAGGAAGTCATCAAGCTGAAGGCCGAGCGCGAAAAGCTGGAAAACAACATCGGCGGCATTCGCGAAATGAAGAAGCTGCCCGGCGCTCTGTTCGTGGTTGACCCCCGCAAGGAGCACATCGCCGTGACCGAGGCCCGCATCCTGGGCATCCCGATCGTGGGCATCGTTGACACCAACTGCGACCCCGATGAGATTGACTATGTGATTCCCGGCAACGATGATGCTATCCGCGCTGTGAAGCTCATCGCCGGCAAGATGGCCGATGCTGTGCTGGAAGGCAAGCAGGGCGAGCAGTCCGAAGTGGCTGAGGAAGCCGCCAAGACCGAGGAAGCCTGATTTCCGGGCGCAAGCCTGCAACAACAATATAGGAGGTTGATTTCCATGGCAGCTATTACTTCCGCTATGGTTAAGGAACTGCGCGAGCGCACTGCCGCCGGCATGATGGACTGCAAAAAGGCCCTGATGGCCACCGATGGCGACATGGACAAGGCCATTGAATGGCTGCGCGAAAAGGGCCTGGCCCAGGCCGCCAAGAAGGCCAGCCGTATTGCCGCCGAGGGCGTTGTAGCCCAGTTTGTGGCTCCCTGCGGCTGCACCGGCGTGATCGTCGAGGTCAACTGCGAGACCGACTTCGTGGCCAAGACCGACAACTTCAAGGATTTCGCCAACAACGTGGCCAAGCACATTGCCAAGGCCAATCCTGCTTCCGTTGAGGAAATGCTGGAGCAGAAGTTTGTGGACGATGAGAGCAAGACCATCTCCGACCTGATCAGCGATGCCACCGTTGCCATCGGCGAGAAGATTTCCGTCCGCCGCTTTGCCCGCTATAAGACCGAGGGCGTTGTGTCCACCTACATCCACATGGGCGGCAAGGTGGGCGTGTTGGTTGAGGTCGCTTGCGACGCCGACCATAAGGACAACGACACCGTGAAGGAATTCGCCCACGACCTGGCCCTGCAGATTGCCGCCGCCAAGCCCGAGGCTGTCCGCCGGGAGGAGGTTGACTCCTCCAAGCTGGAAAAGGAAAAGGAAATTCTCCGCGCCCAGGCCATCAACGAAGGCAAGCCCGAGAAGATCGTGGACAAGATGGTGGAAGGCCGCATCGAGAAGTACTACAAGGAAGTGTGCCTGATCGACCAGCCCTTCGTCAAGGATGGCGACAAGTCCATCAAGGCTTACATGGCTGATGTGGCTAAGGCCACCGGCGCCACCCTGGACATCGTGCGCTTCACCCGCTTCGAGCGCGGCGAAGGCATCGAGAAGCGTCAGGACAACCTGGCTGAGGAAATCGCCAAGATGGCCCAGGCCTGATGGTGCAAACAGCAAGGGAATCGCAGCGATGCGGTTCCCTTTTCCTGTTGAAGGAGGAAAGCCGTGCACATGGATGTAAACGGCCGGGACTATGAGATCCTCCGCCTGCTGGGCAAGGGCAAGGGCGGCTACTCCTACCTGGCGCAAAAGGACGGCAGGCAGGTGGTGCTCAAACAGATCCACCATGAGCCCTGTGACTACTATACCTTCGGCAACAAAATTCAGGCCGAGCAGCAGGACTACCGGCGCTTGCTGGCGGCAGGCCTGCCCATTCCCCGGATGCTGGATGTGGATGAAAAGCAGGAACGCATTGTGAAGGAATACATTGACGGGCCTACCATCTTCCAGCTGGTGAGGGACGGCGGCCTTTGAAGCCTATCTGCAGAAAGGATGATGGCATGAATCCCCGCACCCTGCTGGACACCCTTCGCGTGGCGGAGCGCCTGAAGGACGCCACCCGCCACTGCTACACCAGCCAAGGCCGGCACGAAAGCGTAGCCGAGCACAGCTGGATGATGACCCTGATGGCCTTTCTCCTGCGGGACGAATTTCCCCAGGCGGACATGGACAAGGTGATGCGCATGTGCCTGATTCACGATTTGGGCGAGTGCTTCACCGGGGACATTCCCACCTTCAACAAGACGCAAAACCACGAGGACACGGAAGAACGCCTGCTGATGGACTGGGTGCGCACCCTGCCCCAGACGGAGGAAATGTCCGCCCTGTATGAGGAAATGGCCCAGCGCCAGACCACCGAGGCGAAAATCTATAAGGCGCTGGACAGCCTGGAGGCGCTGATCCAGCATAACCTTTCCGACCTGAGCACATGGATTCCCAAGGAGTACGACCTGAACCTGACCTATGCCGATGACAAGGTGGCGTTTTCCCCGGTGCTGACAGCCTTGCGGGAGGAGATTCGCCGGGACACAGAAAGGAAGCTGGAGCAGGAAAAAGCAAAATAATCAACCGGACAGGGGATATGTGATGAAAAGGATTTGGGCTTTGCTGCTGTTGCTGTGCATGCTGCCGGCGGCGGGACTTTGCCAGCAGGCGGTGTTCAACAGGACGGATAACCTGACGGAGGAATTCGTTTTTCCCGAGGACACGCCGGTGCTGGAGATTGTTTTCCCCCGGGTTACTCCTCCGACTGTGCCATCATCCGCTTTGGGGATGAAACCATGATGATTGACGCTTCCACCAAGCGCGTGCTCATGCGCGGGCGCATTCAAACGGCGCTGGCCTCCATGGGCGTGGATCACATTGACGTGGCGTACAATTCCCACCCCCATGACGACCATATTGACGGCTTTCCCTATGTGGATGAGTACTGCCCCATTGGCAAGCTGCTTATCGCCTTTGACGAGAACTTCGACAGCCATATGAGGAAGGTTGTTGCCTACTGCAGCGAACAGGATATTCCCATCCAGCATGTGGCGGATGGGGATGTGCTCACCATGGGCCCCAATGGGGAGGTGACCATACGGGTTATCCAGCGCCTGGGCACCAAGTCCTGGACGACCAACGACCGTTCCGCCATGCTGCTGATCCAGTACGGTCAGCGAAGCATTCTGTTCTCCGGTGATGTGGAAAACCGCGCCCAGAAGTCCTATGGAAACGACCTGCCCGAGGGCGGCCTGAAGGCCGATATTCTGAAGTATCCCCATCACGGTCAGGTGCGGCTGGGAAAGGAGTTCCTGGCGGCAATCGACCCGGAGCTGGCCTTCATGAATGCTGGCAGGAGCGCCACGGAAGGTTCCCGGGAACAGCTGCAGAAGAAGGGGATTCCCTGCATTATCGGCTATGATGGCCTGACCCGCATGCGTACCGATGGCACCATTTGGGTGGTGGACTACATGCACGAGGAGAACCCGGACAGGCAGGCCATCAACCCGGAATATACCACCACAACCAGCGTACCGTAACAAAAGAGCCGCCCTGTATCATGCAAGGCGGCCCGCTTTTTTATTTGGCGTAGTTCATCAGAAAATGCTTTGTGCGTTCCTGCCGGGGATTGCCGAACACCTGCTCCGGCGTGCCCATTTCGCAGATGCCGCCATCGTCCATGAAAATCACCTTGCTTGCCACGTCCCGGGCGAAGGCCATTTCGTGGGTGACGATGATCATGGTGGTGTTCTTGTCCGCCAGGGAGCGGATCACCCGCAGCACCTCGCCGGTCAGCTCCGGGTCCAGGGCAGAGGTAGGCTCGTCAAAGCAGAGGATGTCCGGCTGCAGGTTCAGGGAGCGGGCGATGGCTACCCGCTGGCACTGCCCGCCGGAAAGCTGGTGGGGGTAGTTGTTCATCCTGTCCTGCAGGCCCATTTGCATAAGCAGTGCCTCGGCCTGCTGCTGGATTTCCATGCGAATCTTTTGCCGGTTGGCCTTGTAGCCGGGCTGCTCCCGGGCCAGAAGCTCCTTTGCCAGCATCACGTTTTGCAGGGCGGTATACTGGGGGAAAAGGTTGAAGTTCTGAAACACCAGGCCGAAGTGCAGGCGTTTTTTCCGCACCTGGCTTTCCCGCTGGGTGGTGGGATCTGCTGCATCAAACAGCACTTCATCCCCCATGAGGATGCGCCCCTTGTCCGGCTTTTCCAGAAAGTTCAGGCACCGCAGCAGGGTGGTTTTGCCGCTGCCGGAGGAGCCAATCATGCTGACAACCTCGCCCTTTTCCATGGTGAAGCTCACGTCCTTCAGGACGCTGACCTCCCCAAAGCTCTTTTGCAGGTTTTCCACTTGAAGAAATGCCATGTGCTTCACCGCCTTACTTGAAATAGTCCAGCTTCTTTTCCAGCCGCCCCAGTAGCCAGGACACCACGCCGTTCCACACCAGGTAGTACAGCCCGGTAAAGAACAGCGGCCATATGGCGCCGGATATACCCTGGCTGCCCTTCATGAAGGCCTGACCGGCCCAGATAATTTCCTGCAGGGAGATAATGCGGGCCAGGGAGGTATCCTTCACCAGGGTGATGATTTCGTTGGAAATGGGCGGCACAATGCGCTTGACCATCTGCATCAGTTTGACCTTGAAGAAAATCTGCCGGCGGGTCATGCCCAGCACCAGGCCGGCCTCCTCCTGCCCGGCGGGAATGCCCTGGATGCCGCCACGGTATATTTCAGAGAAATAGCAGGCATAGTTGATAATAAAGGCAATGGACGCCGCTGCAAAACGCCCGGCCTCGCCGCTGCCCCAGATGTTCTTTTTCAGGATCAGCCCGGGGAAATAGAAGAAGATCAGCAGCTGAATCATCAGCGGTGTGCCGCGGATCAGGCCCACAAAAAGGCGGGTGAGCCACTTCAGCGGCGCAAAGCGGCTCATGGAGCCAAAGGAGATGACAAGGCCCAAGGGCAGCGCGCCTGCCAGGGTGATGAAAAACAGGCGAAGCGTTTGACCAAAGCCCTCGTTCAGGGAGCGAACCACAATGGGCAGCTGTTGCATAAACTCCTGCATGGAACATTCTCCTTCAGCACACAATAGGGGGAAGCCGCCTTTCCACGGCTTCCCCGGCGGGTGATTCTTGCTGGATTATTCCTGAGCGATCAGGGCAGCCTGAACCTTGTAGGTTTCGGCAATCTGGGTCAGGGTGCCATCGGCATAGGCCTTCACCAGGAAATCGTTCAGGGCAGCAGCCAGGTCGGAACCCTTGCGGAAGCCCACGCCGTATTCCTCGCTGTTCAGGCCGATGGTGTAGGTCAGGTTGGCGTAGCTGGTGCCCTCGCCAATCATGGCGGCGGCCATCAGGGCATCGATGGCGGCGGCATCGGAAGTGCCGGCGGCAACCTCCATCAGCGCATCGGACTGGGCGGTCACAGGGGTGGTGGCCAGGCCCAGGGCGGTCACCTGCTCCTCACCGGCACTGCCGGCTTCCACGGCGAAGGTCAGGCCAGCCAGGCTTTCCACGGTCTGGTACTGCTCCGCTTTGTCGGCAGGCACAACCACCACCTGGGCGTTGTTCATATAGGCCTTGGAGCACTCCATGGCGTTCAGCACGGCATCGGTCAGGGTCATGCCGTTCCACACGCAGTCAATGGCCTTGGCGTCCAGCTCCAGAATCTTGTTGTCCCAGTCGATTTCAACAAACTCGACCTTCACGCCCAGGGATTCGGCAAAGGCCTTCGCCACATCGGCATCGAAGCCGATCCAGTTGCCGTTCTCGTCCTTGTAGTCCATGGGCTCGAAATCGGTGATGCCCACCACCAGGGTACCCTTGTTAACAACATAGGCCTTGTCGCCCGCATCCTCGGCAAAGGCGGTCATCAGGGAAAGGGACAGAACCAGGGCCATCAGCATTGCAGCAAACTTCTTCATTGTTGGAATCCTCCCTCAAACTCTTTCTTTAATGATTCATCACTTTAGTGCGATGAACTGATAGCATATTAACATGGCAAAGGGATTTTGTCAACCCCTTTTTCAAAAAAAGTTTGGATAGCCCTTGACATTTGACCGATATGGTGTAGAATGTTCTTGTGAAGGTCAAAGAAAGTCAAACTTCCCGGAGGAGGAATGATGAATGAATATGAATCAACTGACCCAGAAGACCATTGAAGCGCTGCAGCGGGCCCAGGGCATTGCGGTGGAGTATCAGCACATGCAGGTGGATCAGGAGCACATCCTTGCGGCCCTGCTGGAGGACAGTCAGGCCCTGATTCCCCAGCTGCTGAAGAAGTGCCAGATCAATGTGGAAGGCCTGCAAAAGGCCGTGCAGGACAGCCTGGGGCGCATTGCCCGGGTTTCCGGCCCCGGGCGGGAAGCCGACAAGGTGTACATCTCCCCGGATATGGACAAGGCCTTGCAGGAGGCGGAGGCCAAAGCCAAGCAGATGAAGGACGAATACCTGTCCGTAGAGCACCTGTGGATGGGCATCTGCGCCAAGCCAAACGCAACGGTGAGGGAGCTGCTGCGCACCTTTGGTTATCAGGAGGCCGCCTTCCTGAAGGCGCTGAGCGAGGTTCGCGGCGCCACCCGTGTCACCAGCGACAACCCGGAGGAAACCTATGACGCCCTGAAGAAATACGGCTCCGACCTGGTGGAAATGGCCCGCCAGCACAAGCTGGATCCCGTCATTGGCCGGGACAGCGAGATCCGCAACGTGATCCGCATCCTGTCCCGGAAGACGAAGAACAACCCGGTGCTTATTGGCGAGCCTGGCGTGGGCAAAACCGCTATTGCCGAGGGCCTGGCCCAGCGGATTGTCCGGGGGGATGTGCCGGACTCCCTGAAAAACCGAACCATCTTCTCCCTGGACATGGGCAGCCTGATTGCCGGCGCCAAGTTCCGTGGCGAATTTGAGGAGCGCCTGAAGGCCGTGCTGGCGGAAATCAAGAAAAGCGAAGGGCGCATCATCCTGTTCATTGACGAGCTGCACACCATTGTGGGTGCCGGCAAGGCGGATGGCGCCATGGATGCCGGCAACCTGCTGAAACCCATGCTGGCCCGTGGCGAACTGCACTGCATTGGCGCCACCACCCTGAACGAGTATCGCCAGTATATCGAGAAGGATGCCGCCCTGGAGCGCCGCTTCCAGCCGGTGATGGTGGGCGAGCCTACGGTGGAGGATTCCATTGCCATTCTCCGCGGCCTGAAGGAGCGCTACGAGGTTTTCCACGGCGTGAAGATTCAGGACGGCGCGCTGATTGCCGCCGCCACCCTGTCCAACCGCTACATTACCGACCGTTTCCTGCCCGACAAGGCCATTGACCTGGTGGACGAAGCCTGCGCCATGATCCGCACGGAGATTGACTCCCTGCCCACGGAACTGGACGACATCCGCCGGAAGATCATGCAGCTGGAAATTGAAGAAGCCGCCCTGAAAAAGGACGAAGACCCCCTGACCAAGGCCCGGCTGGAGGAGCTGCAGAAGGAGCTGGCGGAGCAGCGGGAAACCTTCAGCCAGATGAAGGCGCGCTGGGAAAACGAAAAGAACGCCATCACCAAGGTGAACAAGCTCCGTGAGGACATCGAGAAGGTGAACGCCGACATTGAAAAGGCGGAGCGCACCTACGACCTGAACCGGGCTGCCGAGCTGAAATATGGCGAGCTTCCCCGCCTGCAGAAGGAACTGGCGGAGGAAGAAGCCATTGCGGAGAAATCCAAGGGTGAGGACAGCCTGCTGCGGGACAAGGTAACAGAAGAAGAGATTGCCCGCATTGTGGCCCGGTGGACGGGCATCCCCGTGGCCAAGCTGATGGAAGGCGAGCGGGAAAAGCTATTGCACCTGGAGGATGTGCTGCACCAGCGGGTGATTGGCCAGGACGAGGCCGTGACCAAGGTGTGCGAGGCTATTCTCCGCAGCCGTGCGGGCATTCAGGACCCCAACAGGCCCCTGGGCAGCTTTCTGTTCCTGGGCCCCACAGGCGTGGGCAAGACCGAGCTTGCCAAGGCCCTGGCCCAGGCCCTGTTTGACGATGAGAAGAACATGGTGCGCATCGACATGTCCGAATACATGGAGAAGTTCAGCGTCAGCCGGCTGATTGGCGCACCTCCCGGATATGTGGGCTATGACGAAGGCGGTCAGCTGACCGAGGCCGTCCGCCGGCACCCCTATTCCGTTGTGCTGTTCGATGAGGTGGAGAAGGCTCACCCGGATGTGTTCAACGTGCTGCTGCAAGTGCTGGACGATGGCCGCATTACCGACAGCCAGGGACGGACGGTGGACTTTAAGAACACCATTCTTATCATGACCAGCAACCTGGGCAGCGAGTACATTCTGGACGGCATCCGGAACGACGACATTACCCCCGAAGCCCGAAGCCAGGTGGATCGTCTGTTGAAGACCCACTTCCGCCCGGAGTTCCTGAATCGCATTGATGAAATTGTGTATTACAAGCCCCTGACCCGCAGCCAAATTGGCCGCATTGTGGAGCTGATGCTGGAGGGCCTGAACAGGCGCCTGCGGGACCGTCAGCTGACCGTGACCCTGACCCCTGCCGCCATGGAGCATGTGATTGAACAGGGCTTCGACCCCGTCTATGGCGCGCGCCCCCTGAAGCGCTACCTGCAATCCCAGGTGGAAACCCTGGTGGCCCGCCGGATCATCGCCGCCGATGTTCAGCCCGGCCAAACCCTGCTGGTGGACGTGAAAGACGGCCGCCTGACAGTACAGGTGTGAGCAGAGGGCGCTGCCCTCTGCACTCCCGGTCAAGGGCGCTGCCCTTGACAATCCTGCTTAAGGGATTTCATCCCTTAAGAATCCCTTTCGGGTGTTCGTTTCGTGCGCCGGCTTTGCGGGGGTCACGGCACGCGGAGGGCGTGCCGCGACGCGGGGGATGCGGCGCGGGAGCGGCACGGGGATTTGATAGAAAGGTATACAAAAAGGGTTCCCGTCTCGGGTGGAGAGGGAACCCGGTTTTTATTTGCTCAGGTTTTCCAGAAGGGAAAGGCTTTTGATGCGCCACTGGCCGTTTTCCTTGGTGAGAACGGCCCGGTAGCGGGCGCTTTGCCAGGAGGGCGGATAAATGGCGCTTTGCCCGCGCTGGGCAATGGCCTCCTCGGCCTTGGAACCCTTGATGCGCCCGTCAATGCTGGGGATGCTTTCGGTGATATCCACCTTCACGGTTTCATCCCAGGGCCAGGCCCAGGTGAACCCCATGCTCAGCCGGTGGTCGATGCCGCGAATGTCGTAATCCTTATAGGGGGACTGTCCTTGCCTTGCAATGGTCAGCGCGGCATCCATTTCCAGAAAGCTGGTTTGAAAATACTTGGTCAGCTGGCTTTCGTCCTCCTGGTACATCACCACCTGGGCCCGGCGGGCCATGCCGTCCTTCAAAACGATGTAGATATTGGTGGCGTTCATGGCATAGTAGAAGGTGACCACCATCATGCCCAGCACCAGGCACACCACCAGCAGGCGCGAGGCGAAATACCATACCGTTCGGCGCAGATGCTTCATGGCCCTTTGCTCCTTCCTTTGTGATAACCATACAACGATGGACGGCGGCATTTCCCTGCATTAGAGCAGCTTGATCAGCATGGTTTTCTGTTCGTCCATTTCCACCACCACCACGCCTTCCTTTTCCAGCTCCTTCATCACATCGGAAAAGCGCTTGAAGCCTATGTTCCGCTCGCTGAAATCGGGATAGGCGGTCAGTATGTCCGCCTTGAGGATGGAAGGGTTCACCCGGTCGAAGCCGCCATCCTTGTAGGCGCGAATCTGGGCCTTGAAGGCCTCGCGCCAGTTGTCCCGGTTCAGCTGGGGTGCATTTTCCTCCGGGTTGGCAGGGGTGCTCAGGCGCACCATCACATTGAAGTTATCGTTCTTCACATGCAGGTTGCCATACTTGGCAGAGAGCTTCAAAAGCAGCTTGTAGAAGGTGGCGCAGCCATAGGCCTTCTCGTTAAAGTCGGGCCGCAGGCGCAGCAGCACGCCCTTCAGCTCGCTGGCGTACATTTCCTCGGTATCGGTTTGCTCCTGCAAAACGGAGCAGAGCAGCTTGTCCAGCTCGCCTTCGTCCAGCATTTCCTCGGCACTGGTGCTGCCCTTGCGCTTCTTCTGCGGGGTTACGCTGCGGCCGCCCACGCTTTCGAGAAACTGAAACTCGTTACAGGCGTTGATGAAAACATTGCTGGCGGCCTCGCTGCGGCTGATGCCCAGCACAAACTTGCCCATGGACTTCAGTTTGCCCACCAGGGGTGTATAATCGCTGTCGCCGGAAACGATGCAGAAGGACGTAACCAGGTCGTTGGTGTAGGCCACGGACAGGGCATCGATAACCAGCTGGATATCCGCATTGTTCTTCTGGGATATGCCGTACCGCAGGGAGGGAACCACCGTGAAGGTGTTGCTCAGCAGCACCTCCTTCAGGTCGCTGAACCTGTCGGTATAGCCATACACCTTGCCCAGCAGGATGTCACCCCGCATCTTCACCTTTTCCAGAATGCTGTTCAGGGTGGCCACCTTGGCACCGCAGTTTTCCAAATCAACAAAAATCGCAAACTTGCTCAAAGGGAGTACCTCACTTGATTCAAAGCATTATACCGGGGGCATACCACCAGTATATGCCTTTAGTATACCATTGATTCCGCCAAATTGCCACAGTTTTATGGACAAATCCTGCCGGGCAGGTTACAATAGAGGAAAAGATGACCATGGCAGGAGGCGCCACCTATGCTGACAGACCCGAAGGTTTCTGCGTGCATTGTTCTGTATCACGCGCCGGACACCGTGCTGGACACCGTGGGGTGCCTGCAGGCGTCCGATATGCCCATCACCCTGTTTGTGGTGGATAATTCCCCGGAGGTTACCATGGCGGAGCGCATCCAGTGGGCCTGCCCTGGGGCGCACCTGCTGCCACAGGAGAAAAACCTGGGCTTCGGCCGGGGAAACAATGCGGCGCTTCCCCTTTTGAAAAGCCGCTATCACCTGCTTTTGAACCCGGATGTAACCTTTCCGCCGGACCTGATTTCCCGGATGGTGGACTATATGGATGCGCACCCGGAGATCAGCATCCTGACGCCCAGGGTGTTCAGCCCCGATGGCAGCGAGCAGTTTCTGCCCAAAAAGCAGCCGACCCTGCGCTATCTGCTGGGCGGCAGGCTGGAAAGGCTGGGCGGATGCTTCCGGGCATGGCGGGCGGAATACACCCTGGAAAACGAGCATGTGGCTGTGCCCACTGCGGTGGGATTTGCCACGGGCTGCTTTCTGCTGATCCGCACCAATGTGTTCCGCCAGCTGAACGGCTTTGATTCCCGCTTTTTCCTTTACCAGGAGGATTCCGACCTGTCCCGCCGGGCCATGAGCATTGGCCCCATTGTCTACCACCCGGACATGTGTGTCACCCATGCCTGGGCCAGGGAAAACACCAAAACCCTGAAAGGCAACCTGCGTCAGGTGGTATCCATATTCAAATTCTTTATGAAATGGGGCTGGAAGTGGTGAAGACCATACAGGTGCTGCTGGCCTGCTATAACGGGGAAAAGTATCTGCCCCAGCAGCTGGCTTCCCTGGCCGCCCAGGACGACCCGGCCTTCTCCGTCCTGATGCAGGATGATGGCTCCGCCGATAGCACGCCGGGCCTTTTGCATCAGGATGATCCGCGCTTTCATCTGGCGGCGGAAAACGGCAGGCACCTGGGCGCCATTGGCAACTTTCTGAGCCTGATGAACCAGTGCACCGGGGACTATGCCGCCCTGTGCGATCAGGATGATGTGTGGCAGCCGGGAAAGCTATCCGCCCTGCGCGCCGCCATGGAGCAGGCGGAAAACCGCCATGGGGCGGACACACCCATTCTGGTGCATTCCGATGCCCGGCTGGTGGACGGGGAAGGCCGCACCCTGCAGGAGAGCTTTTTTGCCCACCAGGGATGGGACGCCGGTGCATGCTCCCTTCCCCGGCTGCTGGTGCAGAACAACGTGACAGGCTGCACCCTGATGATGAACGCCGCCCTCCGCCGCCTGGTGGTATCCCATGCCAAGGCGGAAAACCTGTACATGCACGATTGGTTCATCGCCCTGACCGCAGCGGCCTTTGGACAGATTGTGTTCATCCCGGAGCCGCTGGTGGACTACCGCCAGCATGGCGTGAATGTCATGGGCGCCAGCCGCCAGGGGCTTCTCTGCCGGGGTGCCAAGGCCCTGGGCCAGTGGCAGAAGGGCAGGGAACGCATGGCCTTGACCTACGCCCACACCCGCGCCTTCCAGCAGGCCTATGCCGGCCTTTTGCCCCGGGAGGCAGCCGGCCAGGTGGAGGCTTACCTGCGCACGGAAAGCATGGGGAAGCTCCGCCGGGTGATCGCCGTGCAGCGGGGCGGATACACCATGCAAAGCCCCATGACCCGCCTGGGTCAGGTGCTGCTGGGATGAAACATGATGATGCAGCGAAACGATAATTGCTCTTGCAATCAAGCAAAATATTGGATATAATGATAATTGGCGCAGGAGGCCCAATGGCTATGCCTTCTGCCTTTTGGCGAGTGGAAATGGCGGATTCTGATGCAATCCAGCCCTGTGGCGATGACTGTAAACAGAAAGGCGGCTGCGCAGGATGTACGAACCATTTGATATGCTTTTGTAAATAAAAACCGTCCCTGCGGCTGCCGGGCAGCTGCGCCGATGCACCGAATACCGAAAGGATGTATGAATGATGAAATAGCGTTTTGCGGTTTTGCTGCTGGTTCTGTGCGCAGTGCTGTGCTGGGCAGGTACTGCGTGGGCGGCGGGCTCTACGAGGTATGTTGGCACTGCCGATGCATTTGCCAGCGCTGTTAAAGAAAACAGCGACATTGAATTGCTGGCAGATATTGCAATAACAGATAGTTTGACAACGTACAGTGGTATAGTCATCAATTTGAACGGGAAAACAATCAGTGGTAATTACTCCATTTTTTTGAGCACGTCTACAATCATTAAAAACGGAACCATTTCATGCCAAACTATTTTCAATTCAGGCACTATTCAAGATTGTACTGTAAATGCCCGTATCGAGAATGGCGGCAGCGTGTCGACCACCGGCGTCATAAAGAATTGCACAATCAATGGCAGTGTAACAAACAACTATGGGTCGGTACTGGATGATGCCAACAACAAGTATAATAATACTGTGTATAACGATGACACAATAAGCAGCGGTACATTCTACGGAGAAGTGAACAATAGAGGAAAAATCACCGGCGGCACGTTTAAGGGAACGATAACAAACGCTATTGGAGGCACCATCAGCGGCGGCACGTTTGATGGGACTGTTTCCAACGAAGCTGGCACCCTTTCCAATGGTGCATTTAATGGAACAGTAAATAATTATTCATTTTCGTATTCGGCGTACTCTGACTATGTTGGAAAAATCACAGGTGGCACCTATAACGGCACCGTAAACAACAAACAGCATCCAAGCACAGATCCGTCACCAACAGGCAGCCAAATCAGCGGCGGCACGTTTAATGGCAAAGTAGACAACGAGTGTGTCATTTCGGAGGGTACTTTCAGCAACAAAAGCACTGTTAAGAACGGTGGCAGCGGCACCATTAAAGGCGGTATTTTCCATGGAACGGTAAGCAACACCGGAACAATCAGTGATTCGGCTTGTGTCATCGTAAAGTTTGACAAGGCTACTGTTGGAACCAAAGCCGATGAGAAGATTCTGCGTGGACAGAGCATGAACGAACCTTCGCTGTCAAAGGCAGGCTACAACAAGGAATATTGGTACAACACTGCCGATGATAAAAAATTCACCTTCCCTTTCGCTACCGATAAAGACACAGCAACCCCCATCACCCTGGGCGTGAAGTGGCAGCTGAATGCCATTGTTGACCAGGCTACCCTGGACGAGGCCATTAAGCTGGGCTGGAAAACGCTGCCCATTAACACGAATGTCAGCCTGACAAAAGATACCACCATCCCTGCGGGCTACACCCTTCTGGTGAATAGCGGCGCGACACTTTCTTTTACTCAGGGTAGTCTCACCATTGCCGAAGGCGCAGCGGTGGAGGGCGCGGGAAAGCTGGAAGGCGACGTTGCTATCAACAATGGTACGATTGAGGGAGTCACCTTATCGGCTAATGAAAGTCTTACCAATAACGGCACCATCAGTGGCGGTACCTTCAACGCCCGTATTACCAATAAAGGTGAGATTCGCGGCGGTACTTTCTCCGGTAGTATGTTGAACAACCAGCGCAAGATCACTGGCGGCGAATTCAACATAACGAATGTCTACAACACGGAAGGCATCATCAATGGCGGCACCTTTGGCAAGAGCAGCAATATACAGATCGAAAACACCGGCACCATTTCCGGCGGCACGTTTAAGGAAAAGGCGACCATCAACAACAACAGCAATGATACCTCCACCGGCAGCATCTCCGGCGGTACGTTTGCCGGGAGCACCATTTCCAACGCTGGCACCATTTCGGATGGTGATTTCAGCCAGAACACCATCACCAACGCTGGCACCATCACTGGCGGCACCTTGAAGGAAGCCGCAGTTACCAATAACAGCACGGGTGATATCAGCGGCGTTCAGGCCACTGACGGCAGTGTGACCAACGCGGGCACCATTTCCGGCGGCACGTTCACGGGCACCGTTGTCACCAACACGAAAACCATTTCCGGCGGCACCTTCAACGGCAAAAGTGATGGTGATGCTGTTGACCGCGTAATAAACGAAACCGCCGGCACCATCACTGGCGGCACCTTCAACTGCCAGGTGGCCAACAGCGGCACCATCAGCGCCACAGGCGACCTGGATAAAATCACCGCCCAGTTCACCGGCGTGGTGAAGAACACGGGTACCATTGCCAATGCCCTGTTTACGAATGGGAGCGCCTTGGAACATAAGACAGGCGGCAAGCTCACAGGCGGTATTTACTATGGTCATGTTTCGCAGGAAGGCGGCAGCATTGATACTACGGCTTATAGGACAGTCAACTTCTCTGCCAGCGGCGGTGCTTTTGAGGACAATGAACAGAATGCTTACAAATGGGTGCTTCGCGGTCAGCCGACAGAAACGGCTGATGTTTCCAACCCCACTAAGGCGGAGGCGCTTTTCACCGGCTGGTATACAACGAGTGAATGCGAATTGGAGTATGATTTCTCCGCGCCCGTTCTGAAAAACACCTATGCATATGCAGGTTATGTCCCCACCACGCCTGAAAACTATGAGCAGCTGCAAAAGCTGATAAAGGCCGGGGCAACAACCATCAAGCTTGCAGGGAACATTGACCTGGAAGACGATGTTAGCCTGCACGAAATTACCCTGGACCTGAACGGCTACACCATCAGCAGCACCGCAGGCAAGAGCCTGGACCTGGACAATGTAACCCTTGTGAAGGACACCAGCACGGGCAAGACAGGCGCTGTTACCTGCAAGACCAGCGCCGATATGAATTCGCTTCTGCATGACGGCAGGCTGGACGGCTCCGTGCAGGTGAAGCTGACCTTTGTCCAAAGCCCGGACGGAAAGGCCAAGGAAGAATTCACCTTGCTGCGCGGTCAGCCGTGTACCAACCCGGACAAGAAGCCGCCGGATCCGGAGGAGGATAAAAACTGCACAGGCTACCACTGCGATGGCAAGTGGTACACCAGGAACGGCGAGCAGTGGACGGAGTTTAGCATCACTGCGCCCGTTATGGAGAACACAACGGTCTATGCCAAGTGGGAGCTGGACACCTTTACCGTGACCTTCCACCCCAACGGCGTGGACGGGGATGTTACCGGCACCATGGCTGACCAGATCTTTACCTATGGCCAGTCCCAGGTGCTGACGGCCAATGGCTTTACCCGCAAGGGGTATACCTTTACGGGCTGGAACACCCAGGCCAATGGCGAGGGTACAACGTATTCCACCACGGAGGAAATGACCATCTCCGCCGATACCGAGCTTTATGCCCAGTGGGAGGCTGGTTCCTGGACGGTAACGTTTGAGTTCAATGGCGGTACCGGAACGCAGAAGTGGGAATTCGGCTATCGTGCGGGTGATCCTAAGAAACTTCTGTGGGATGCTTATACCCGCACGGGCTTTACCATGTCGGGCTGGAACACCAAAGCGGATGGCACGGGCGACAGCTATGACCTTGAGCAAGAAGTGGATGTCCGCGAAAACATGATCCTGTATGCCCAGTGGAAAGCCAACGATATTACCATCACCTTCATTAATCCTTTCGGCGAGGGTGAAACAATCTCTGATACCCAAACCGTGAAGGCTGGCGAAAAAACAAAGCTGAAACCCAATACCTTTATAAGGAAGGGTTATAGCTTTGATGGTTGGACGGATCTTGCCGAAGAAGAAACCACCTATGTGGATGAGCAAGAGGTGGAAATCTATGAGCCGCTGCGGCTTTACGCCATGTGGAAGGGGAACGATTACCATGTAACCTTCGATGGCAATGGCAGCACAAGCGGCACCATGGAAAAGCAGACCATTAAGGCGGGCCAGTATAAGGACCTGACCGCGAACGCCTACGAGCGCAGGGGTTATTCCTTTAACTTCTGGAGCACCCAGCCCGATGGGAAAGGGGAAGCTTACATCGATGGAGGCCAAGTGACCCTCGAAGAAGATATCACCCTGTATGCCATATGGGATAAGAAAAGGGTGGATATCGTTCTCCATAAGAATATCGAAGACAACGACATTAAAACTCAGCTAATATTCGCCGATACGCCTACGAAGTTTGACCCTTTTACGTCAACAACAGGGGATTACGAATTCGCGGGCTGGTACACTGTGGCAGAAGATGGCACGAAAACATACTATGGCAAGGATGACGAGATTACCGTCTATGAAAATACATACATATACGCCAACTGGGACAAGCTGCGGTTCGACATCAGCTTTAACCTTGGTGTTGGCGGTAGATTTACGGAGCCTGTGACACAGCCTGTTAAGGTGGACAAAAATGCACTGCTGACCCTGCCGAAGGTGGAGAAGGCCTTCAACGAAATCTCCCACTGGACAATCGATTCCAGCGATGGCGAAACCTTTGACCCGACAAAGCCCATCACCAAGGACATGACCCTGTATGCCCACTGGAAGCCGGTGTACACCGTCTACTTTGACCTGTACGGCGGCACAGGCACCGTGACCAGCCCTCAAACCTTTGAAAAAGGCGAAGAGATCACGCTGCCGTCTGGCATAACCATGGAGGGTTATACCCTTATCGGCTGGCATGATTTCGGCGGTACCACCGTTCCCTGTGACAGCAAGCCAAAGCCCGAGGAGCTGTATTCGCCATACAGCAACGTCATAAACCTGCAGGCCAAGTGGGAGCTTATTGAATACACCGTGACCTTCGACCCCAACGGCGGTGCCTTCCCCAAAGGCGTGGAAACAACAGCGAAGGTTGAATGGGGAGGAACAGCCGACAAGTATTGGAAGCAGATTCAATATAGTCACCCCATCAGGGAGGGGTACCTCCTGGCGTGCTGGCGCCAGGTCATTGATGGCAAGACGGCGGACAGCGATTACGATTTTGACACCGTTTTGACATCGGACATCACCCTCCAGGCCCAGTGGAAGCCGGCAACAATTGGCTCCATGGCCGATTGGAAGGCTGTGAATGACCTGATTGAAGAGTACAACTGGCAGGCAACAACCATCAAGCTGACGAATGATATTGTCCTGGATGATTCCGTCTATTTCATGGACGGAGTATCAGTTCCCGATGGGGTTCAGGACAAGATAACCCTTGACCTGAATGGCCACAGTATAAGTGTAGAAAATGATAATTTCGTGTTGTTTATCAAAAGCAACGATGTGCTGACGGACAGCTCCGCTACCCCCGGCACGGTGAGCTGCAGAGTTGATGTTCAAAGCGGCGAAATCAGCGGCGGCAAGTTTGATGATTATGTCACCGTCCACTATGGCGGCAAAATCAGCGGCGGCATATTCAATGATACAGTAAGCGCATACGACACCGGAACAACCATTAACGGCGGCACATTCTATGGCTATAGCGATGGCGACTTTGCCAGTGAAGTCACCGTGGGGGACGGAGCCTGCTGCAAGGTTTACCTCAACCCCAATGGCGGCACGCTTGCCGAAGGCGCAACCTTTCCCGTGTGGGTGATCCGCGGCGAGAATATTCCGGGCTTTGTGTGGGATTACTTCATTGGTGAGCGGGAAGACTACTTCTTCAATGGCTGGCTTGATAAAGATGATAAAGTCTACCAAGGCGGCTATATAGTGGAGGATGTTGAGCTTAAAGCCAACTGGGTCAGCTCCGTCCCCACCACCTGGGAAGAACTGTATTTGGCAGTCGCTGTGGCCAACGAGAATGGTGGAGGCACCATCAAGCTGGGTGCGGACATTGAACTGGAAGCGCACGTTACCCTTTGGGAGGATGTCACCCTCGACCTGAATGGCAACGACCTTTCCGCGGCGGATGAAACTGATTATACGCTGTTCCTTGATGAAGATTCCCTGCTGAAGGACAGCAAGGGCGGCGGCTGTGTTTTCTGCGACCTTAGCGCGGAGGATCGCCGCACTGCCTATGATGACTCGCTCTATTCCACCATCACCTTCAATGGCAATGGCGGCGAGCCTGCGGAATGCGCCAAGCGGCGGATGATTCGCGGCAGATTTACCATTCCCTACAGCATGGAGAACATCAGCGGCACCGACCCCACCAGGGAGAACTACACCCTGACAGGCTGGAACACCCAGGCCGATGGCAAAGGCGTGCCGTATGAAGCGGTCGATGACATCATTGTCGATGAGGACATAACCCTGTATGCCCAGTGGAAGGCGGATGCGGCAAAGCCCACGGACACCGTGTCACCCACAACCTCGGTGGAACCCACAGACACAGCGGAGCCGACAGACACAGCGGAGCCGACAACCTCGGTAGAACCCACAGACACAGCGGAGCCGACAGACACAGCGGGGCCGACAACATCGGTGGAACCCACAGATACAGTGGAGCCGACAGACACAGCGGAGCCGACAACCTCGGTAGAACCGACAGCATCGGTAGAACCCACAGACACAGTGGAGCCGACAACATCGGTGGAACCCACAGGCACGGTGGAGCCGACAACCTCGGTAGAACCCACAGATACAGTGGAGCCGACAGACACAGCGGAACCCACAACCTCGGTGGAACCCACAGACACAGTTGAGCCGACAACATCGGCGGAGCCGACAACATCGGTAGAACCGACAGCATCGGTGGAACCCACAGCCTCGGCAGAGCCGACAGTCACGCCCACAACGGAGCCTGCGAGCATCGTGATTGTGCAGCAGCCGGCGGATCAGAATATCCAGGAAGGCCAGCAGGCGGCGCTCACTGTGCATGCTGAGGGCACGAACCTGACCTACCAGTGGTATGTGAAGCGCAATGATAACCTGGGCTTTGTGCCCTATGAAGGCGCTACCGCTGCAACCCTGACCATAACGGACCTGAAGCCGGAGGACGATGGCTGCCAGTTCTATTGCCTTGTTTCCGATGGAACGGTATTGGTCCAGAGCAGCACGGTGACCCTCAACATTGCGAAGGAAACGGCCACACCCACGGCTTCTCCCGAAGCCACGGTCACGCCCACAGCCACGCCCACGGCAACGCCTGAGCCTACGGTGACGCCTTCCGGCATGACTGTTATCCAGCAGCCGGAGGATCAGTATGCGAAGGAAGGCCAGCAGGCGGTGCTCACCGTGACGGTTGCAGGTGAAAACCTGGCCTATCAGTGGTATGTAAACCGCAACGATGGCGCAGGCTTTGTGGTCTGCGAAGGCGCAACAGCCGAAACCTATACCACCGCCGAGCTGAAGCCGGAGAATGACGGATTCCAGTATTACTGCGTCATCTCCGATGGAAAAACCATTATCCAGAGCAGCGTTGTAACACTGAAGGTTGCGAAGCCGACGGACATCCCCAAGACAGGGGACAATGCCCGCCTGGCCCTGTGGATGGTGCTGTGTGCGGCAAGCATGGCAGGTGCGCTGGGCCTGGCAATGAACAATCAAAAACGGAGAAGAGGGTAAAGCCTCTTCTCCGGGGTGTTAAAAACCTTTGGAAAGAGCCGGAGAGCCTGCGGGCCCTCCGGCTTTTTTTGTATTGACCATTTACCCGTTCACGATGGACACAACCGAGCCGCTGATGGTCTTGGACACAACAATCTGGCGGTCGATTTTCTCTTCCAGCTCCCGCACATGGGAGATGATGCCGATCAGCCGTTTCCCGTCTGCCAGGCTGCCCAGCACCCGCAGGGAGTTGCGCAGGGCATTCTCGTCCAGGGTGCCGAAGCCTTCATCGATGAACATGGCTTCCATGCGGATGGCGCCGCTCTGGCCCTGCACCACATCGGAAAGGCCCAGCGCAAGGGCAAGGCTGGCCAGGAAGGATTCACCGCCGGAAAGGGTGGATACATCGCGCCACTGGCCGGTGCTGCGGTCCAGCACATCCAGATCAAGACCGCTCTGGTGAACGCGGTCGGCGGCCTCTTCCTTGCAGCGCAGGGTGAACATGCCCTCAGTCAGGACGGTAAGCCGCTTGTTGGCAGCAGCCACCACCTGCTTGAAATAGTACTGCTGCACATAGGTTTCAAAGGTCAGCTTGGCCCGGCGGCTGCCGCCGGCCTTGCCGGAACAGCAATCGTACAGGTCGCGGACAACCGACCAGTGTTCCTCCCGGCGCTGGCGTTGGCGCAGTGCGGCTTGAATTTCTTTATAAACATCTTCATGCAGGCTGACCTGGGCAGAAGCGTTCTTTTCATCGGTATCAGCCTTTTTCTGGGCGGCATCCAGGCTGGCTTGCCGGCTTTCCAGAGCGGTGAGATCAGCCGGCTCCTGGCCTTCCAGCTTCTCCCGCAGCCGGGAAAGCTGGTCGCTCAGGGACTGCTTTTGCTCGCAATGGGTGCGGATTGCCTTCTCCAGCTGGGTCATGGCTGCATCGGGCATGACAGCCAGCTCAAAGTCCCGGGCATCGGTGAAGCCCTGTGCCGCAAGTCCCTCTGCAAACTGCCGCTGCTGCTGGGCCAGCCTGCCTGCCGCAGCTTCAATCTGCTTCTGCAGGCTCTGCACCTTGCCTTCGCTTTCCTTCAATTTCAGCTGCAGGGCGTGCATGGCCTGGCGGCGCTGCTCAATCCCATCGCGAATCTGCCCGGCCTGCTGGGTCAGCTCCCGGATCTTCGCCTTGACGGAGGATTCGGTTTCGTCTGCGCTGACATGGAGGGCGCTCAGCCTTTCCAGCGCCGCAGCAATCTTTGCGGTGATGCCTGTAAGTGCAGCAGCTGTATCCATTAGTGTGTTTTCGGCATCGCGGCGGTTCTTTTCGGCGGCCTCCAGCTGTTCACGGGTGACGGCTGTTTCCGCCAGAAGAGCAGGATGCGGATGCTCACAGGAGCCGCACACCGGGCAGGGCTGGCCTGCCTCAAGGTCGGCTGCCAGAAGGCCGGCCTGGCTTAGATAATAGCTTTCCTTTGCGGCAGCGTAGGCTTCGTCCGCCGCCCGGCTTTCGGCGGTCAGCTTTGCAATGGCGGCTTGTAGCTGGCGCTGCTGCTTTTGTTGCCGGGCAAGCTCCTTCAGGATGGGTACCAGCTCCTGGAGCTGGCTTGCCTGCTGCAAAAGGGCATCCGCCTCGGGCTGGCGGGCAGCGGCTTCATTCAGCTGCTGCTCGGCGAGGGGGAGCTTCGGCACTGCTTCTTCCATCCCTTTTTGTGCGGACAGGAGACCCTGCTTCAGCGCGTTCAGCTGATCCCCAGTGCTCTTCAGCAAGGCCTGCGCAGGCTGAAGCTGCTGGGCCTTCCGGGCGCGGTCCAGCTGGTGCTGCTGATCGTCAATGGTGCTCTGCTGCGCCATGAGCGCGGTAAGGGCGGTACGGCACCGCTGATCATCGGCGAAAAGCTGGTTCAGCGTTCTGCCTTGCTCCAGCTGTACGGTCACCTGCCGCCGCTGCTGGTCAAGGGCAGCTTTTTGCGCGGCAGCATCAGCGTGCAGCTGCTTTTCCCGGGTGATAAGGCATTCCAGCACAGCCAGCAGCGACCCGGCATATTTCGGCTCGCTGCAATACTGGAGCAGCAGCTGGCGCTGGGGGAAATCCGCCTCCGGAGAAACCCTGGCTGCGGCAATGGAAATGCGGTTTTCCAGCGACTCGCGCTCCTTGCTGCAATCGCTGTTCATATCCTGCAGCTTAAAACGCATGGCCTCATAAAAGCCGGTGTTGAACAGCTTCTGAAACAGCTTTTTGCGCTCATCCGAGGGCGCATTCAGAATCTTCAGGAAATCCCCCTGGGCGATCATGACGGTTTGGGTGAACTGATCCTGGGTAAGTCCCAGCAGGTCGTGCACTTTGGCGTTTACATCCTGCAATCCATAGCAGGATTCCTGGGTTTCCAGGCAGTGCATTTCCGCGCTGGCAGGCTCCTTGGTGGTGCCGTCGCCGGACTTTTTGGCCCGCAGGTATTCCGGGTTGCGGAGGATTGTCCAGGTGTTATCCCGGTGGGTAAAGGTAAACTCCACATACGTTTTTGCCTTGGGGGTCGCATAGTCGGAGCGGAAGGATTTGCTTTTGCGGCGTTCCCTGCCGCCGGCAGCTTCACCGTAGAGGGCAAAGCTGATGGCATCAAAGATGGTGGTTTTGCCCGCGCCGGTATCGCCTGCAATCAGGAAAAGGCCGTTATCCCCCAGCAGGCGGAAATCAATCTCCGTGATCCCGGCATAAGGGCCAAAGGCGGACATCGTGATCTTAACGGGCTTCATAGGGCGTTTCCTCCAGTTCCTTGATCACTTTGTTAAGCACCTGCATGTGGGCTTTGCCGGGGAACTGGCCGCTGTTCTGCAGGCGGTAGAAATCGCTGAACAATTCCGCAGCGGACTTGCTTTCCATTGCTTCGGTAGCAATGACGTCCAGGTCATACTTGGTTCTGGAGTTGACCACGGAGAACTTCAGCATGTTGGGGAAGTTGACGGTCAGGGTAACCCTGGCATCCGGCGGCGGAAGCTCGTCGTGGATGGTGATCCACACATAGTCCTCCGAGTAGGGCAGAGCCATAATATCCGCCAGCTTCCCCTCAATCAGCCGAACATCATGCAGGGGATACAGCGGCACCGTCCGCACCCTGGTTTCTCCCTTTTCGTACATATCCACGATGGTCACAGACTTTTTGTGCGCAGCCTCGGAGAAGGAGTATTTCAGCGGGGAACCGGCATAGCGCATGGTGTCCCGCAGAACCTTCTGCGGCCCGTGAATATGCCCCAGGGCAACATAATCAAAGCCATCGAATACGGCGCCGTCAATGTGATCCAGCGTGCCTACGGACAGATCTTCGGAGTCGCAGGTTGCACAGCCGGAAATGAACTGATGGCACATCAGCAGGTTGCGCTTGGAAAAATCGATGTCCGCATGGCGGAGCACGGCGGTCACGGCGTCCTGGTAGGAGGAGATTTTCTCCTCCGGCAGCGCACGCTTTACATGCCCCGGGCGCAGGAAAGGCATCATCCAGACTGTCAGCTCGCCATCGGCGTCCTGCAGGGTGACGTGCTGCAAATCGCCGCTGAACGTTTCCGTCACATACACGCCTGCATTTCTGACCAGCGAAGAGAAATAGGAAATGCGCAGGGCAGAATCATGGTTGCCGCTGATGACAAAGACCTTCCGCCCGTCTTCCGCCAGCCGGGACACAAACCGGTCAAACAGCGCCATGGCCTCTGCCTGGGGAGAGGAGCGCTGATAGACATCCCCTGCAATGAGGACGGCATCGACCTTTTCCTCGTGGGCGATGTGGAGAACCTGATCGAGAACGGCTTCCTGATCCTCCAGGAGCAGAAGGTCGTTCATCTGCTTGCCGAGATGCAGATCTGCAATATGAAGGAATCTCATGGCGTTTTACCTCGCTGTCAATGTTGTCACGGGTACTGGCATGTGCATACAGGATGGCGTGGGGCAGCTGAATAAAGTTGTTGTTTGCAAAACGCAGAACGACGGGTGTTCTTGTGCCATTATATCACAGATCCGCATGATTGTACAGGACTCGACAGGGGTTTGAAAACCCGCAAAACGGCTGTGCAATGCCGGCCTTGCAGAAAACAAAAAACCCGAACCTGTTTCCAATCGGAATCAGGTTCGGATTTCTCCTGTGAAGTGGAGCATAGCGGATTCGAACCGCTGACCCCAACACTGCCAGTGTTGTGCGC
>CAYMOM010000008.1:0-34541 GCA_964391995.1 uncultured Faecalibacterium sp. | reverse complement strand
AAGCTGGAGGTGGACTGATGCCCACGCTGTATGTGGTGGCGACCCCCATTGGCAATTTGCAGGACATGTCCCCCAGGGCCGTTGACACCCTGAAACGCGTGGGGCTGATCGCAGCCGAGGACACCCGTGTCACCATGAAGCTGTGCCAGGTGTTTGACATTCACACACCCCTGACCAGCTGCCATCAGCACAATGAGGACAGCAAGGGTACCTGGCTGGCGGAGAAGATGCTGGCGGAGAACCTCGATGTGGCTATCACTACTGATGCCGGCACGCCCTGCGTGTCTGACCCGGGATACGGGCTGGTGAAGGCTGCGGTGGAGCGGGGGATTGAGGTGCTGCCCGTTCCTGGCTGCTGCGCGGCGGTGGCGGCGCTGTCCGTCAGCGGGTTCGATACCAGAGAATTCACCTTTAACGGCTTTCTGCCCAGAGAAAAGAAGGAACTGCGGGAGAAGCTGGTGGACATGGCCCGCAAAAGCACCGTAGCGGTGGTGCACGAATCCCCCTACCGGGTAATGGAACTGGTGGAAACCATTGCGTCCACCCTGCCCGGCACCTGGATTTCCGCTTCCTGCGATTTGACCAAGCTCCACGAAAAGACCATCCGCGGCACGGCTGAGGAAGTGCTGGCGCAAATGCGGCAAAACCCCAAAACTGAGAAGGGTGAATACTGCCTGGTGCTGGACTTCCATCAGGTGCAGCTGCCGGAGGAAAAGCAGCCTGCGGCGGAAATATCCCTGGAGGCGCAGCTGACGGAGCTTTTGCTGACGGGCATGGACTTGCGCAGCGCGCAAACCGCACTGACCGACCTGGGCTGCAAGAAAAACGCCGTGAAGGCGGCGGCGCTGCGGCTGAAAAGACTATGGGAGGAATCATGAGCGTGCGGGAGATTGATGCCGGGCTGATCACGGAAACAGTGGCCCGGCTGTGCATGGAGGCCAACCGCTGCCTGCCGGAGGACATTGCCTGCGCCTTGCAGAAGGCCCGGCAGGATGAAGATTTTCCGCCGGCCCGTGAGCTGCTGGCCCTGCTGGACAGCAACCAGCGGATTGCCCGGGATACCTGTATGCCCATTTGCCAGGATACCGGCATGGCCATTGTGTATGCAGAGGTCGGACAGAATATTCATATCAACGGCGGCTTCGAGGATGCCATCCACGAGGGTGTGCGCCGGGGTTATGCAAAGGGCCTTTTGCGCAAAAGCGTGGTGGGTGACCCATTGCGCCGGGTAAACACGGGGGACAACACCCCGGCTATTATCCACACCCGGCTGGTATCCGGGGACAGATTGCAGCTGACGGTGGCACCCAAGGGCTTTGGCAGCGAAAACATGAGCCGCTTGAAGATGCTCACCCCTGCCGATGGGGTGGAGGGCGTGAAGGCCTTTGTGCTGGAAACCGTGCGGAAGGCCGGGGCCAATCCCTGCCCGCCCATGGTGCTGGGCATTGGCATTGGCGGCGATTTCGAGCGGGTGGCGGAGCTGGCCAAGGCGGCGCTGATGCTGCCTGTTCATCAGCGGCACCCGGACCCGGACTATGCCGCCCTGGAACTGGAACTGCTGGACCTGGTGAACCAGACAGGCATCGGCCCACAGGGGCTGGGCGGCAAAACCACCTGCCTGGGCCTGCACATCCTGACGGGCGCAACCCACATTGCCGGTCTGCCTGTGGCGGTGAACGTGGGCTGCCATGTGACCCGCCACTGCTCCGCCGTTTTGTAAGGGGGTAAGCAACATGCGAAAGCTGAACGCGCCGCTGACGGAAGAGGACGTGCTTTCCCTGCATGGGGGGGAGCATGTGCTGCTTTCCGGCACCGTATACACGGCAAGGGATGCCGCGCACCTACGGATGCTGGACTGCCTGGCCCAGGGGAATCCGCTGCCCTTTGACCTGGCGGGACAGGTGATCTACTATGCCGGGCCTACACCCACGCCGCCCGGGAAGCCGGTGGGTTCCATTGGCCCAACCACCTCCGCCCGGATGGATGCCGCCACACCCGTCCTGCTGGCCCATGGCCTGCGGGGGATGATCGGCAAGGGGCAGCGGAGCCAGGCGGTTATGGATGCCATGCAGGAGCATCCGGCGGTGTACTTTGCCGCTGTGGGCGGCGCTGCGGCGCTGATGGCCTCCTGTGTTACGGATTGCCAGGTTATCGCCTGGGACGACCTGGGCCCGGAATCCGTCAAGCGGCTGACCTTGAGGGACTTGCCCCTGGTGGTAGCCGCTGATGCCCATGGGCAGGACGCCTTCACCCTAGGGCAGGCGGAATATCTCCACATGCACAAATAAGCCAAGCCGGCGGGTATTCCACCGGCTTAGCGTGTCGAAAAAGTGGCAAAGCCACTTTTTCGAGGATTTGCGCTCCGTCACTGTCAAAGCTGCAAGCAGCTTTGACGGCCGTTCCTCCGCGTAAGGAAAGTTTCCGGCGGAGCCGGAAACGCCCCGCCCGCGCGGCAAAGCCCCGCGATACGAATGAAGTCAGAGGGCCTGCGGGCCCTCCGACACCTCCCGGAGGTTTTTTGAAGCCCTGAGCCGGCAGGTATTCCACCGGCTTTACTTCTGCATCAAACAGCGCTATAATATAGGCAAAGGCAAACCTGACAACAGAAAAGCGAGGGATTGACATGAATGAGCAAAAACTACGGGCCTTGATGGCGGATATGTCCCTTTCCGAAAAGATCGAGCAGCTGGTGCAGCTCCATGGCGGGTTTATTGGCACGGTGGAAACCTACACCGGGCCGGTGCAGGACTTTCACATGACGGAGGATCAGCCCTACTGCGTGGGCAGCCTGCTTGGCGAGCACGGCGCGGCACACCTGAAAGATCTGCAGAACCAGATGATGGCAAGGCAGCCCCATCACATTCCTGCACTGTTCATGGCGGATGTGATTCACGGCTACCGCACGGCCTTCCCCGTACCCATTGCCATTGGCGCTACCTTCAACCCCGGTCTGGCAGAGCGCATCACCTCAGCAGCTGCAAGGGAAGCTGCTGCTGCCGGCGTTCATGTGGCCTTTTCGCCCATGGTGGATCTGGTGCGGGACAGCCGCTGGGGCCGGTGCATGGAATCCACCGGCGAGGATCCCTGGCTGAATGCACGCATGGCGGAAAGCCAGGTGCATGGCTTCCAGGGGGATAACTATGGCGAAAAGGGCCGCATGGCGGCGTGCATCAAGCATTTTGCGGCCTATGGCGCCGTACAGGCCGGCAGGGACTACAACGTGACGGAGCTTTCCCAGCACACCTTGTTTGAGGACTATCTGCCCGCCTACCGGGCGGCGGTGAAAGCCGGCGTCAGCATGGTGATGACGGCCTTCAACACCATCGACCGCCAGCCCTGCACCACCAGCAAATGGCTCCTGCGGGATGTGCTGCGGGACGACATGGGCTTTGACGGCGTGGTGATTTCCGACTATGGAGCCGTTGGCGAAACCATTAGCCACGGCACTTCGCTGGATGACCGGGATGCGGCGAAACAGGCCATGGAGGCCGGCTGCGACATTGACATGATGAGCGAGTGCTATCTCCACCAGCTGGAAGGCCTGGTGAAGGATGGGCAGCTGGATGAAAGGCTGATTGATGAGGCCGTCTGGCGCGTGCTTGTGCTGAAAAACAAGCTGGGATTGTTTGAAAATCCCTACAAGGATGCTTCCGAGGAGGATGAAAAGCGGCTGCTGTTCTGCCAGGAATACCAGGCCCTGTCCCGGGAGGCGGCGGAGGAAAGCACTGTGCTGCTGAAAAATGACGGCGTGCTGCCGCTGAAGGACGGACAGAAGATCGTGGTGGCTGGCGCCCTGGCGGAGGACCGCAACGTGACCGGCTCCTGGGCATTGTTTGTGGACAAGAATCAGACAGTGACCCTGCGCCAGGCCCTTGAAACCCTGTATCCCCAGGCAGATGTAACCTTCTTCTCCACGGATGAAATCACGGAAGACATGCTTTCCGCTGCCAAAGCAGCCGATGCGGTGGTGCTGGCCCTGGGCGAAAACCATACCCAGAGCGGCGAATCCTTGAGCAAGGCGGACATTTCCCTGTGCAAGGCCCACCAGGCGCTGTTTGATGCGGTGCACGCAGTGAACAGCCATACGGCGGTGCTACTCTTTGGCGGCAGACCCCTGGCGGTGCCGGATGTGGCTGAGAAAACCAACGCCCTGGTGGAGGCATGGCTGCCCGGCTCCTGCGGCTGCTATGCCCTGGCGGATATTCTGTTTGGCAGGGTGAATCCCTCCGGCCGCCTGTCCATGAGCATGCCTTACTGCACAGGCCAGCTGCCCCTGTCCTACGCCGCATTCCAGACGGGCCGGCCCAAGCCCAAGGTGGAGGGCTTCTGCCCGTATATGTCCAACTATATGGATGTGCCCAACGAGGCCCTGTATCCCTTTGGCTATGGCCTGAGCTACGGGGAGGTTGCTTATTCGCCCGTGACGCTGACCGGCAGCGCGCTGACAAAGGGAGGCACCATCACCGCCAGCGTAACGGTGGAGAACAAGGGTACCCTGCCCGTGAAGGAAGCGGTGCAGCTGTACATCCGGGATATCAAGGGCAGCGTTGTCCGCCCCATGCGGGAATTGAAGGGACTGCAGAAGGTGTGCCTTGCGCCCGGCGAAAGCAGACTGGTCAGCTTCACCATCACGGAGGAAATGCTCCGCTTCTACGATGCGGACATGAACTTCCTCAGCGAGCCTGGCGATTTCACCCTGTGGATCGGTCACGACAGCCTGACGGAAAACGGTGCGGATTTCCGCCTGACGGAGCTGTAAACCATGGGCAATCTGGCCTGCCGTACGCCGTAAAAGAACAAGCATCGACCCGGTGCATGGCAGGCCAGTGGCAATACAGCCGCACGGAAGAACAACTGAACATTTTTGACGGAGCACAAATCCTCGAAACAGTGGGTTTGCCACTATTTCGACACGCTGCAGCGCCGGCCTTCCTGTGATGGAGGGCCGGCGCTTATGTTATACCTCTGGGTGCTGGCCAGGGGAGCAAGCTCGTGGGGCTATGCAGTGTCACCGTGGACAGTCTGACCGAGGCAGTTTGCACCCGTGGCAGCCGCACGCGCGGGGTAGCCGGCCTTGCCTGGCGGCGGAGCCTTTTCACCACACCCGATACAGCAGAATGATTCGATACACCAGGAAGTTCGCCTGTTCCACGGTGGAAGTGCAGGTCAGGGTGGAAACACCGAACATGTGCCTTTTCACCAGGCGGGTACAGATAAGCTACGCAGTCCTTGCCCATTGAGCGGGCCGGACACAGCTGTTTCAGCCCTTATAATCGGGTGCTTCCTTTCGTTTTTGCGATTTGACCTATATTTCACATGCCTTGTATTTTTGATTTCACATGAGCTTCCTAAAATGATAACTGCAACAAGGAAAAACCCCGCAAACAGCTGTCTGAAAGGAGACATGGAAATGAAAAAGATGATTGCGATGATGGTGGTTGCAGTTCTGGCGCTCTTCATGCTGGCAGGCTGCAGCAGCAGAACCACCGGCTCTGTTTCCACTGATGGTTCCACCTCGATGGAGAAGGTGATCGGCGCTCTGGGTGAAGCATTCCAGAATGACACCGGCATCAGTTTTACTTACAATCCTACAGGCTCCGGTTCTGGTATCAAGGCCGTTCAGGAAGGCCGCTGTGATATTGGCTTGTCCTCCCGTGCTTTGAAGGCTGAAGAAAAGGAAGCCGGCCTTAGCGGCACCGTGCTGGCCTACGATGGTATCGCCATCATCGTGAACCCAGAAAACCCTGTTTCTGATCTGAGCTTGAAGACCATTGCCAGGATCTACACCGGTGAAATCACCAACTGGTCTGAAGTTGGCGGCAACGATGCGGAGATTGTTCTCATCGGCCGTGAAGCCGGCTCTGGCACTCGTGACGGTTTTGAGTCCATCACTGACACCCAGGACGATTGCAAGTATCGTCAGGAACTGACCTCCACTGGTGACGTGATTACCACTGTTTCCCAGAACCCTGGTGCAATCGGCTACGCTTCGGTGGCTTCGGTAAAGGACAGCGTGAAAGCTCTGGCTGTAGACGGTGTTGCGCCTGCTGAAGCCAGCATCAAGGACGGCAGTTATGTGGTGCAGCGCCCCTTCATACTGGTGACAAAGACTGGCGCCCAGCTGAGCGATGCTGCATCCAAGTTCTTTGCCTACATCACCTCGAGTGATGCTTGCGAAATCATCTCCGCTGCCGGTGCGGTGCCTGCCAACTGAGAAAACCGGCATCAACGCGAGGTATACGAGGCATGAAAAGAAATCAACTGGCAGAAAGGCTGATCCACGGCCTTTTTCTGCTGCTGGGGCTGATCACGGTGGGGTGTGTGATGCTCATCACGGTCTATCTGGTGATCTCCGGTATCCCTGCCATTCATGAAATTGGATTCATCAACTTCCTGTTCGGCAAGGAATGGGCGTCCACCGCAGCCGAGCCGAAATACGGCATTCTGCCCTTTGTGCTGACCAGCGTTTACGGAACCGCCGGTGCCATTCTGATCGGCGTTCCCGTTGGCTTTATGACGGCGGTATATCTGTCCAAACTGGCTTCACCGAAGGTAAAGTCCGTCATGCAGTCTGCAGTCAGCCTGCTGGCTGGTATTCCATCGGTGGTTTATGGCCTGGTGGGTATGCTGGTGCTGGTTCCGGGTATCAGAAAGATATTCAATGTGCCCGATGGCGCCAGTTTGCTTGCCGCCATGATCGTTCTGGCCGTTATGATCCTGCCGTCCATTATCAAGATGTCCGTTACCGCATTGGACGCAGTTCCCAAGGAATACGAGGACGCCTCCCTTGCCCTGGGTGCAACGCCTATCGAAACCTATTTTAGGGTTTCTGTGCCGGCCGCCAAAAGCGGTATCGCCGCTGCCGTGGTGCTGGGTGTTGGCCGTGCCATTGGTGAAGCCATGGCGGTGATGATGGTGGCAGGCAATGTGCCGAATATGCCCGATTCCCTGTTCCAAAGCGTCCGTTTCCTGACCACTGCCGTGTCCAGCGAGATGGCTTATTCCAGCGGCTTGCAGCAGCAGGCGCTGTTCTCCATCGCGCTGGTGCTGTACCTGTTCATCATGCTCATCAACGCTACGCTGAACTTCTTCCTCAAACGGGAAAAGGAGTAGTTTATGGTCAATCATTCGTTATCGGAGAAAAGAAAAGGCTATGAAGTGCTGATGAAAGCACTGATGCTGCTGTCGGTTGGCCTGACGGCCGCGCTGGTGCTGTTCCTGCTGATCTATGTGCTGGGGCAGGGCATCCCGAACATGACCTGGGAACTGCTGTCCACCAAGCCCAGCTACCTGACCGGGCGCATAGGCATTCTGCCTGATATTCTGAACACCATCTATATCGTGCTGGCAACGCTGCTGATCGTTTTGCCCTTGGGTGTGGGTGCAGCTATCTATCTGACTGAGTATGCCTCCAACAAGAAAGTGGTCAGCATCATTGAGTATGCTGCTGAGACCCTTTCCGGCATTCCCTCCATTATCTATGGTCTGGCAGGTATGCTGCTGTTCTCCAACAACATGGGAACTTGTCTGATGGCCGGTGCGCTGACGCTGGTGATTATGAATCTGCCAACCATTATGCGGACCACTCAGGAGAGCTTGAAAACCGTCCCTCAGTCCTACCGTGAGGGTGCATTTGGCCTGGGGGCCGGCAAGTGGCGTGTTGTCCGCACGGTAGTTCTTCCGGGCTGCGTGGATGGCGTCATCACCGGATGTATTCTGTCCGTTGGCCGTATTCTTGGCGAGTCCGCAGCACTGCTTTTTACTGCAGGTTTTGCCCATGCAGTCAACGGCCTGATCGATGGCCTGGCAGCGCCGGGCGCAACGCTGACGGTTGCCCTCTATTTTTACGCAAAAGAACAGGGCGAGTTTGGGGTGGCCTTTGCCATTGCTGCTATCCTGATGGTTCTGACCGTTCTGATTAACTTTGCAGCGACTTTGGTACAGAAGCATTTCGCAAGAAGGAGAAGTCTATGAGTATTATCTCTGCAAAAGATATGTGCCTGTGGTACGGTGACCATCAGGCACTCAAAAATGTGAATATTGATATCCCTGAAAAGAGCATTACCGCATTGATCGGCCCTTCCGGCTGCGGCAAGTCGACTTTCCTGAAAACACTGAACCGCATGAACGACCTGATCCCCAATGTGAAAATTACCGGCGACATTCGTTATGAGGGCATCGATATTTTTTCCAAGGAAGTGGATGTCAACAATCTGCGCAAGGAGATCGGCATGGTGTTCCAGAAGCCCAACCCCTTCCCCATGAGCATTTATGATAACATTGCCTACGGCCCCCGTACCCACGGTATCACCAACAAGGTGGAACTGGATGAGATTGTTGAGCGGGCGCTGCGGGGCGCTGCGATCTGGGATGAGGCAAAGGATAGATTGAAGAAAAACGCCCTTGGTATGTCCGGCGGCCAGCAGCAGCGCCTGTGCATCGCGCGAGCACTGGCTGTTCAGCCCAAGATCCTCTTGATGGACGAACCCACCTCTGCACTTGACCCCATTTCCACCTCCCGCATTGAGGAACTGGTGATGGAGCTGAAAGAAACGTATACCATTGTTATGGTGACACACAATATGCAGCAGGCTGTCCGTGTGTCTGACCACACCGCCTTCTTTCTGCTGGGTGAACTGGTTGAGTTCAGCAGGACCGATGATATCTTCTCGCAGCCAAGGGATCAGCGCACGGAAGACTACATTACCGGCAGGTTTGGTTAAGGAGGAGAACATGAGAAACAGATTTGATGAACAGCTTTTTGAACTGAACCGTGAAATCATCGAAATGGGTGCTATGTGCGAAGAAGCTATTGCCTCCGCCGTCAAGGCGCTGACCACTGGCGATATGGCACTGGCCGCCAGCGTAAGCACCAACGGCAGTGCCATCGATCAGATGGAACGGGACATTGAAGGCCGCTGCATGAAGCTGCTGCTTCACCAGCAGCCGGTGGCCCGTGATCTCCGCCTGATTTCAGCTGCCCTGAAGATGATCACCGATATGGAGCGCATTGGCGATCAGGCAGAAGATATTGCCGAGATTGTTACATTCCTGGACGGTCATACCATGAAGGATATGGAGCTGATTGAAGAAATGGCTCGTGAGATCATCGGCATGGTGACAGCCAGCGTGGATGCTTTTGTCAAAAAGGATGTAGAGCTTGCTCAAAAAGTTATTCATAAAGACGACATCGTGGATGACTATTTTTCCCGAGTCAAGTGTGGTATAATTTCGCTGATTACAGAAAACCACGCAGACGGCGAATTTGCGCTTGATCTTTTGATGATCGCCAAGTATTTTGAACGCATCGGAGACCATGCAACCAATATTGCCGAGTGGGTGATTTATTCTGTAACAGGCACGCATAAGGAGGTATAGATATGATTTGGTATGTTGAGGATGATGCAAGCATCCGCGACATCGCAATCTATGCACTGAACTCTGCCGGATTTGAAACCAAAGGCTTTGAGGATGGCCTTTCATTTTGGGAAGCGCTGAGAAAAGAAAAACCGGAACTGGTCGTTCTGGATGTGATGCTTCCCGGCATGGACGGGATTGAGCTTCTGTCCAAAATGAAAGCTTCTATGGATTACAGCCGAATTCCTGTGATGATGGCGACTGCCAAGGGACAGGAGTACGACCGAATCCGTGGTCTTGACCTGGGTGCCGATGATTATATCGTGAAGCCTTTCAGCATGATGGAAATGGTATCCAGAGTTAAAGCTGTTCTGCGCCGCAGCCAACCCCAGCAGGTGGTTAAGCTGCTGAAGGCCGGTGGTTTGGTGGTGAATCTGGATGAGCATACCGTTGTTGCAGACGGCAATCGAGTTCAGCTTACTTACAAGGAGTTTGAGTTGCTTCGAATTTTCCTTTCCCATCCTGGAATGGTCTATACCAGAGAACAGTTATTCTCTCAGGTGTGGAAACTGGATTACATGGGCGATTCCCGCACACTGGATTCCCATATCCGCACATTGCGCCAGAAACTGGGCAACTATGGCAAGATGATCGAAACCGTCCGCCATGTGGGTTACCGCTGGGAGGCAGGCTATGACAAGTAAAATCTTCAAGTCGATTCTCTCTGTGGCAATCGCTGTGCTGATGGCAAGCCTTGTCATCAGTATCGGTGTGCTGTATCCGTATTTCAGCGGCGTGCAGGAGTCACAGCTGAAAGACGAGCTGAGCCTTGCCGCTGATGCAACGGAGCAGCTTGGAAAGAGCTATCTGGAAGGTTTGGATGATAACCGCTATCGACTGACATGGATCGCCTCAGACGGCACGGTTCTTTTTGACAGCCACGCAAATGCCGCTGCCATGGAAAACCACGCCGAACGTGAAGAAATAAAAGAAGCCCTTGTATCCGGAACTGGCAGCAGTTCCCGCCAGTCCTCTACGCTGACGGAGCAGACCCTTTATGAAGCAATTCGTTTGAATGACGGCAGTGTACTTCGCATTTCCGTCAGCCGAGCCACCGCCCTGCTGCTGGCAGTGGGTATGCTGCAGCCGATTGCGATTGTACTTGCGATGGCTATTGCACTTTCTGCATGGCTGGCGCATCGCATGGCAAAGAAGGTTGTAGAACCGCTGAACAAACTGAATCTGGAAAAACCCCTGGAAAATGAAGTATACGAGGAGCTTTCTCCTCTGCTCCATCGCATCCATGCGCAGCAGCTGGAAATCAGAAGCCAGATGCTGGCCTTGAAGAACAAGCAGGACGAGTTTGACCAAATCACCGGCAACATGAAGGAAGGCCTGGTTCTGCTGGATGGCCTGGGCAGAATCCTAAGCATCAACCCGGCGGCAAAGGCATTGTTTGGTGCAGGCGAATCCTGTGTGGGTACGGATTTTCTGACCATTGACCGCAAGCAGAATATGCGTATGGCACTGGAAGAAGCCACCGCCCAAGGGCATGCTGATTTCCGCGCCAGCATGAACGGGCGGGTATACCAGTTTGATCTGAGCTGCATCGCCCCAGACGGCAGCGCCCGGGGGATGGCGATCCTGGCCTTTGACATGAGCGAACAGGTCAACGCGGAACAGCATCGACAGGAGTTTACCGCCAATGTGTCCCATGAGCTGAAAACGCCGCTGCAATCCATTATCGGTTCTGCAGAACTGATGGAAAATGGCATTGTAAAAGAGGAGGACTTGCCCCGTTTTGTGGGACATATCCGCAAGGAAGCGTCCCGGCTGGTCGTGCTCATTGAGGATATCATCCGCCTGTCTCAGCTGGATGAGGGCACAGAAATGCCCCGTGAGGATGTATCGCTGAAAAACATTTCGGAAGAAGTTTGCGAAACACTGGCCGATGCCGCAAAGCTGAAAGATGTATCCTTGGAAGTGAGCGGCGATGATGGCATCATCCATGGTGTACGCCGGTTGCTGTATGAAGTGGTCTACAACCTTTGCGACAATGGCATAAAGTACAACCGCGCTGGCGGTTTCGTGAAGATCTCCGTTGCCGGGGGACAGCATACCGTTACTCTTTGCGTCTGCGACAGCGGTATCGGCATCGCGCCGGAACACCAGGACAAGGTATTTGAACGCTTCTATCGCGTGGACAAGAGCCATTCCAAGCAATCCGGCGGCACAGGTCTTGGCCTCTCCATCGTGAAGCACGCTGTGCAGTATCATCACGGCAAGATCACCGTGGAAAGCGAGCTGAATAAGGGAACGACGATCTCGGTGCTGTTTGATACAAGGGCATAAATGAAACTGAATATAACTTTGCGCAAGGCATGATGAACCGCGCAGCTTTCCGGAAAACAACATGATGCTGTTTGATCGGCTCGCCACCCATGGTGCGCGCCTCTGGCCTTTCCCGGCTTGCCTTTGCTTGAAAAAGAAGGCGGTCTGTGTTATACTGAAGCTCGTTGGTGAAAGGGGGAGGCGCTATGATCACGGATGGGGGCGGCGTTTCGCGCAATCCGCTGACCTTTCAGGTTACGGAACGGCTTCGCAGAGATATTCTCCTGGGCGCAATACCCTCGGGGAGCCGCGTGACGGTGCAAACCATTGCGGAGCGGTATCATACCAGCGCCATTCCCGTGCGGGAAACCCTGCGCACCCTTCACGGGGAGAACCTGATTATCATGCAGCCTTACAAGGGTGCTGTGGTACGCACGATTGACCTGAAATTCATCGAGGGGATGTACGACATTCTGCGCAGCATGGAAGTGCTGATGATTGAGGATGTGGCAGGACACTGGAATCAGGAGCTTCGCGATTGTGTGCTGGAGGCTAACAGCCAGCTGGCCAGGCTGAATGGCGGTGATGTTCAGCAGCAGTTCGACCGGCTGAACCGGGCCTTTCACGACCCGCTGGAGCAGTTTTGCGAAAATGAACGGGCCAGGGAGCTGCGTGACTATTACCATATGTGCATTTCCATTCTGACCGAGGATGCCAGGCCCCACACCATGGAGCGCCTTGCCTGCGTGGTGGCGGAGCATCGGGCCATTGTGGATGCGCTGGATGCCGGTGACATGGACGCCATCCGGAAGGCCTATATGGCCCATGCGCTTTCGGCAAAGAAGGAGTTTTTGCGGCAGATTGATATGAAATAAAAGGAAAGGTATTCTTTAGCATCAGAGCGGGGAATGGACAATTTCTCCGCTTTTTTATTTGGCAGGTATTATTCCTTTTTTTTCGGCAAAAAACCTCAAAGTGAGCAAATACGGGGAGATGTTTTTCTCCGTTTTTCAGTTTTCCCCGGAAATGGCCCGGGCAGCGCCCTGTTTGAAGCGCCATAAAAAATCAATAATTGACTTTCTGGGCGGAAAGTGTCTAAAATCAGACATCGATAAGAGAGAAACGAGGTGCGGGTATGACATCCGGGGTAAACCAAATGATGGTACGCCAGAGGAGCAGCTTACAGCGCTCCAGAGTGCGGGCGAACCTGAAGCGCTATTGGGGTCTGTACTTACTGCTGTTTCCAACCATCGTGTATGTTGCTGTTTTCCTTTACGGGCCTATGTATGGCCTGCTGATTGCCTTTAAGGAATACAACGCGCAGCTGGGTATTTTCAACAGTCCGTGGGCTGACCCGTTTTACAAGTATTTGATGCGGTTCTTTACATCGTATAACTGCGCCAAGCTGATCGGCAATACGCTGACCCTGAGCCTTTATACCCTGCTGGCCAGCTTTCCGCTGCCGATCCTTTTTGCCCTGGGGCTGAACCAGCTGCCAAACGGCGGCTTTAAGAAGACTGTGCAAACCATATCCTATGCGCCCCACTTTATCTCCACGGTGGTGCTGGTCAGCATGCTGAACGTTCTTCTGGCCCCGTCATCCGGCGTGGTGAACCATCTCATCACCTGGCTGGGCGGTCAGCCGTTCTACTTCATGGGGAATCAGGATGCCTTCAAGCATGTTTATGTGTGGTCAGGCATCTGGCAAAGCCTGGGGTGGTCGTCCATCATCTATGTGGCAGCGCTGGCTGGCGTTAGCCCGGAGCTTCACGAGGCGGCCATTGTGGACGGTGCAACCAAGCTGCAGCGGATTATCCATGTGGATATTCCGGCGATTATGCCCACCGCGGTTACCATGCTGATCCTGAACACGGGAACCATCATGTCCGTTGGATTTGAAAAGGCATACCTGATGCAGAATAACCTGAACACCGGCGCCAGCGAGATCATTGCCACCTATGTGTACAAGGTGGGTATCCTGAACGGACAGTTTTCCTATTCAGCGGCCATAGGTATGTTCAATTCTGTTGTCTGCTGCGCCATGGTGCTGCTGGTGAACTGGATTTCCAGAAAAACCACGGAAAGCTCACTGTGGTAAAGAGGGGAGGAACCAAGCATGAGAAGGAAGCAGCACATTCGCCTGTCCGGCGGTGACAAGGCGTTTAACATACTGATGTATATCATCATGGGATTAATTCTGGTGGTTTGTGCCTATCCGCTTTACTTTGTGGTGATTGCCTCTTTCAGCGATCCGGCACAGGTTAACATAGGTAAAGTGATTCTTCTGCCAAAGGACATCATGTTTGACGGGTACTCCAGCATATTCACCAATGCAAAGATCTGGATTGCCTACAAGAATACCATCCTGTACACGGTGGCTGGCACCATTGTGAATGTATACCTGACGCTGACGGCAGCCTTCCCCCTTTCCCGCCGGGAGCTTATGGGGCGGAAAACCATCATGAAGCTGATTACTTTCACCATGTTTTTCAGCGGAGGCATGATTCCCAACTACCTGCTGGTGCTGAACCTGAACCTGAAAAACACCATCTGGGCCATGGTGCTGCCAACGGCCGTATCGGTTTGGAACCTGATCATCGCCCGGTCCTACTTTATGTCAACCATTCCGGACGAGCTGATTGAAGCTGCGGAAATTGATGGCTGCGGCAGCCTGCGCTTCTTCTTCACAATGGCGCTGCCCCTGAGCAAAGCGCTGACGGCGGTCATGGTGCTGTTCTATGCAGTGGCACATTGGAACGAATTCTTTAACGCCATGCTGTACCTGGACAAGAGCACTATGCACCCGCTTCAGATTGTCCTGCGGGATCTGCTGCTGGTCAATCAGGGGGTGGATTCCAGCATGCTGGCAGATGCCGAGGAAATGCAGCTGCGCCAGAAGCTGGCTGACCTGCTGAAATACGGCGCCGTGGTGGTGACAACGCTGCCTGTGCTGGCCATTTACCCCTTTATTCAAAAGTACTTCGTGAAAGGCGTCATGGTTGGCGCTGTGAAGGGATGAACACCGCAGGCAAGGCGGTTGTATCATAGAAAGGAGGAGCATTCATGCTTCGACGTATTGTTTCCCTGTTCCTGTCCCTTGTGATGGTACTGAGCGTGTCGGCTGCCCTGGCAGAGTTTAACGCCGAGGGTTACCCGATCGTGACGGAACCTGTCACGCTGCGTGTGCTGGTTGGCAACAGCGCTGCCAGCCCCGCTGATTACAATGATCTCCAGATCATTCAGGAGATCGAGGCAAAGACCGGCGTTCATATCGAGTGGATCATGGCAGGCTCTGGCCTGACTGAAAAGCGCTCGGTGATGCTGGCCACTGGCGACCTGCCCGACATCATCATGAAGGATGTTACGGCAGCTGAGCTGGTTACCTATGGCGCAAACGGCACCTTCATCCCCATGCAGGACCTGATTGACCAGTACGCGCCCAACATCATCAGCCTGTTTAACCAGACCAGTGGCCTGCGGAATTTCCTGACGGCGCCCGATGGCAACATCTACGGTGTGCCCCGCATGAATGCTGCCCCCTGGACAAAGGCCAACGGCATTGGCATGATCAACAAAACCTGGCTGGAAAACCTGAACCTGGAGATGCCCACCACCGTGGATGAATTCTACGCGGTGCTGAAGGCCTTCAAGGAGCAGGATGCCAACGGCAACGGTGACCCCAATGATGAGATTCCCATGGCGTTCAGCAAGTATGCAAACGCCGGCGCCACCACCCTGTCCGACGTGACGGGCATCTCCTACCTGATGGCCTCCTTCGGCGTGCCCATGGGCATTGAATACATGGATGTGCAGGATGGCGTTGTGACCTCCATTGCCACCACGGACAACTATAAGGCCGGTATTGAATTCATCAGCAAGCTGTATGCAGAAGGGCTGATCGATATCGAATCCTTCACCATGAGCCGCGAGCAGATGGACGCGAAAATCAGCCAGAAGCCGTATTCTGTGGGCTACATCCAGGGCTGGGATATCGCGGATGAGTTCGCCACTGATGATGCGAAGGATAACTACGCCTTCATGCCGCCGCTGAAGGGCAATGATGGCAGCAATCCGGTGATTTATCAGGTGCCCCTGTTCGGCATCAGCCGCGGTGCCTGCGTGATTACCTCTGCATGCCAGCAGCCTGAAGTGGCCATGCGCTGGATTGATTATCTGTATGACACGCTGATCTCCATCCAGATCTGCGAAGGCCCCATTGGCGTTCGCGTGGCGGATAACGGCAATGGCACCTATGAAGTGCTGCCCGCCCCGGAAGGCATGAACAGCACCCAGTGGAAGGACGGCAATGCCCTGGGCGGCTTTGGCAGCTTTGCCATCACGCCTGAAACCTTCACCAACGTGCTGCGCTTCCCGGCAACGGATGACAAGGTGGCCTTCATCTCCGGCACCCTGGATCCTCTGGCGGATACGGAGCCTTTCCCCAGCGTGTATTACACGGTGGAAGAATCTCAGGAGGTTGCCCTGCTGAAGACCGAGCTGCTGACCTACATCGAGCGCCGCGCTTCTGACTGGATCATGAACGGCGGCATCCAGGATCAGTGGGAAAGCTACCTGAATGAGCTGAACGCCATGGGCATGGGCCGCCTGCTGGAGATCAACCAGGCTGCATATGACCGGTATATTGGCAAATAATCAATGGTTGAAAAGGGGATTCAAGCCGGCAGGAACAACCCTGCCGGCGCCCCATGGGGACTGTGCCGCAGAAATGGGGCCAGTCCCTGAATGTGCATATTGAAACACCTGGCGGAGGGATCGCAATGCGATGGGGAAAGGCGAAAAAATCATATTATCGGATGCTTTTCAGCAACCTTTTGCTGGCCTTTGCAGTGCCTGTGGTGATTGCAGCGGTGATTATCTGCACCCTGCAGGTGCGCCAGGAGGTTGCCCACAGCCAGGATGAGCTGGCGGTGGATGCCAGGCGGCTTTCCGGTGTGCTGGAGTCTCAGATGAGCTCCGCCCTGCGGGTATCCTATCATTGCGCGAATGATACCTATATTGCCAGCCTGTCCAAGAAAGCCTATGATGTGCTGGAGTTTGCGCCCCTGTCTGAAAGCCTGGTGCGGCTGAAGGCTGCCAGTGCCTATATTGATGACATTCTGGTGTATTATGAGAATGTTCCCATGGTGTACACAGCCAATGGCATCTACCCCGTTGCGCGATCTGTTACATCGCTGCTGGTGGATGGGCAGCAGCTGGATGAATTTCTGGCGGAACCTGCCAAGTATTTCACCTTCACCCGGGCAAGCATTTCACGGGCGGGCCAGACGAAGGATTCCATCATCTACACTTATCGGGATGACATGCGGCCCAGCATTCGCGTGCTGGTCACCTTTCAGCCCCAGACACTGGGCTTTGGCTCCGACAGCTTTGCAAACGACCTTTGGCTTGTGCGGGCCAAGGGCGGCCATGTGCTGCTGGCCACCGAAAAATGCAAGGATATGCAGATGGACGCTTTCCTTCACCAGGATAATGATGTCATGACCCTGGATGGGGAAAGATATCTGGCGGCACAAACAGATTCGGATCAATTCGAACTTTCCTACATTGTGCTGCGGCCTATGACGGACATTTTGCCAAGGATCATTTCCTCCATGGGTGCAACGCTGGCGGTTATCATGCTGCTGGTGGTGCTGGCCATTGGGGTTATTCTTCGCGTGACAAACCGCGCCTATGCCCCGGTGGATGAGCTGTATAAAGCGACCGCCTACGGGCCAGTTCCGCAAAAGACGGACGAGTTTGGGCAGATCAGTCATGCCATCAGCGCCATGCAGCAGGACATTACCCAGAAGGAACAGTCCCTGCAGCGCCAGCTGCCGGCAGTGCGGATGCACCTGCTTTCCCAGCTGATCAACGGCATGTACAGCAGCGTGGATGATTTCCGCCATGCAGCTGAGCCGTGCGGCATCACCCTGCGCTGGAACCATTTTATCCTGCTGATGACAGCCAGCGAGCTACAGCCGGCCGAACAGGTGATTCAGGCCGTTGAGGAAGGCGCAGGGGATGCCTGCGACATCTTCGGCTGCCCCACCATGAGCCCCAAGCGGCAGGTGTTTATCATGTCGCTGCCGGGGCTGGAAGATGCAGATGGCCTTTTGACAGCCCTGCATGGCAAGCTGACCCAGCAGCTGGGGATGATTACCCTGTATGTGTCCGACGGCGTGCAGGACTTTTCTCACATCAGCCAGGCGGCAGCAGAATGCCTGAACCTGATGAATACCTACGGCCGCAATGCCAAGCTGAACCGCTTCCAGCCCGATGTGCAGGAGGCTGAGCTGCTGCGGAGCATTTCGGGCAACTGCTATCCGTATCTTCACCAGCTGTATCAGTGCGTGTGCGAGGCCGACCTGGAGGGCGCCAATACCTGCCTGGATAAGCTGGAGGCGGAATACACCCACTGGGACATGACGCCCTATGTGGCGCAGTGCCTGAGCTATGAGCTGATCACCCGCGGCGTGCAGGCTGTGCGCCAGCTGCTGAACCAGCAGGAAACAGCGGCCAGTACGCAAAACCTGGAGCTGTTGGACAACCTGTATGGCATACGGAGCCTTTCCCAGGCAACGGGCAAGCTGAGGAGTATTTTCGCCGAGGTGCTGACACCCCTTCGCCCGGCTGGCCAAAAGAGGGAAAAGCCAAGCATGGAGGAAATACTGGATTTTATTCAGACCAATTACCGGAATTACGATTTTTCTGTCAAGCAGGTTGCGGAGTTTGCTGAAATGTCCCTGCCGGGCATCAGCCAGTATTTTAAGGCCCAGCGCGGCATGACGGTGATCGACTATGTGCTGCAGCTGCGCATACAGGCCGCAAAGAACATGCTGGCCAACACGGATATGCTGATATCAGAAATCGTTAATGCCATTGGTTATGTCAGCGTACCCAGCTTTGTAAGCAAGTTCAAGCGGGTGACGGGCATGACGCCGGGTGAATACCGCAGCATGCCGGAAAGACAAAAGGAGGAGCCTGATGTGGAGCTTTGACAAGGGTGTGTTTTATGAAAACCAAACCCCTGTGGCCATGGTGGAAGATTATGATCCGGCCGGTGACACGGTGGAGGTATGGGACAAGGGCGTTTTTCGCCTGACCCGCTGTTTTGGCCTGCGCCAGGCACGGACAGGGGAGCTGACTGTGAATGTGCTGTCCCTTGGAAAGCCGCGGTTTTACGAAATTCCCTGCGTGACCTACCATGGCAATCATTGGGGCAGCGGTGTGGAGCCGCAGGGACTGACGGGGAATGGTCAGCCATGGGTTTATGCCCATCATCGGTCATCCGTCCCGGGCTGCACTTATTCCGAAACGGATGAAAATTCCTTGTGCCTCTTTGGCGATCTTGCCAATCCGCCCTTCTCCATGTCCCTGGAGGAAACGGAAAAAGGGATGCGCCACCGCTTGCTGCTTCCCCAGGTGGAGAAGCCCGTCAGCTATACTGCGAAGGCCGCATGGGCTGGCGCCAGAGAGCCGAAGCTCCACTGCAGCGGCAGCTTGAACTTCACCGCATGGGTGGTGCTGGAAAAGGCAGCGGGAAAAGGCCTGGCCATACGGAAAACGCTGGATGTTGCAAACAGGCTGATGGGCCATCCCCTGCGGCCAAAGCATACAACGGAAAAACTTTGGGATCTGGGCATTCGCTTTGCCGCGGAAAGCGCTTACTTCCAGGAGGACGGCTTCAAAGGCTTTTGCATGGGCCTGTATGCGGATGCAGGCGCATGGCATCAGCGGCGAAATGTGCTGGAAATCGGCTGGGTAGGCCAGAATGCCCTGATGGCTGTTTCCCTCATGCGGGAAGGTGTCCGCCGCAGGGACGAGAAGCTGATTCGCCAGGGTGTGGATGTGCTGGATGGATGGCAGGCTGCCAGGCTGCCCAATGGCCTGTTCCGCTGCCGGTTCGATGCTGTCCAGGCCCATGCTGTGCCCGCAGCGGACGAGAAGGAGGATTGTGCCAACCTGTACAGCGCTGTGGTGCAGTATCTGGAAGCCTGGCGCCTGGCCCGGGCATGGGGGCTGGATAAGCCTGCTTGGCGGGATACGGCGCTGGCGCTGTGCCGCTTTGCCCTGGGTGCACAGCTGGAGGACGGTTCCTTCCCCCGGGCTTGGTATGCGGATGGACGGCCTGCAGAACGCGATGGCACAGCCGGCGCATACATGGCTTGGGCCCTGATGGCAGGCTGGAAGGAAACAAACGATGCTGCCATGCTCCAAGCGGCTAAGCGGAGCTTTGCGTGCTATTTTTCGCGATTTGAGCGGGATGGCTATCTGACGGCGGGGGCGCTGGACACCCTGTGCATTGATAAAGAAGGCGCCATGCCCCTGTTGGGCCTGGCAGTGGAGCTTTTTGCTGCTACTGGCGATGAACATTACCTCCGCCAGGCTGAGGACATAACAACCTACCTGGAAACATGGCTCTACCATTATTCCGTTCACTATCCGGCGGAGACCCTGCTGGGGGCGTTTCGCTATGATACCCTGGGCGGCGGGGCGGTTTCCACCCAGCACCAGCACATTGATGCCTACGCCCTGCTGTGCGTGCCCCTGTGGGTGCGGCTGGCGAAATGGACAGGCAAGGCCCGTTACCGCCGCATTGCATGGGAGGTGTGGTGCAATGCCACACAGTTTGTTTCAGACGGATCGATGGTGATTGACGGCATGGTGCGCCCAGCCGGAAGCCAGGACGAGGGTGTGTGCCAGACCTGGTGGCATACCAGCCGGGGAGAGCCTATGCACACCTCCCGGTGGCTGGTGTGCTGGAATGGCGCCTTCCGCCTGGCTGCACTGGCGGACAGGGAAACACTGGCCATGCTGAAAACAATGGAAGAAGGGAAGGAAACATATGAAAATAACGGGAATGCATCTGTATAAGGTTCCTCCGCGCTGGCTTTTCCTGAAGATCACAACGGATGAGGGCATCGATGGCTGGGGAGAACCCGTTGTTGAAGGTCATGCGGACACGGTGCTGGCAGCTGTGAATGAATTCCGCCAGGTGCTGCTGGGCAAAGACCCCATGCGGATTGAGGATCACTGGCAGGTGATGTACCGGACGGGCTTCTACCGCGGCGGCCCGGAGCACATGAGCGCCATTGCCGGCATTGATCAGGCCCTGTGGGATATCAAGGGCAAGGCCCTGGGTGTGCCGGTATGGCAGCTGCTGGGCGGCGCCTGCCGGGACAAGCTGAAGGTATACCGCTGGGTGGGCGGCGATCGGCCTGACCATGTGCGCAAAGAGGCAAGAGAGGCCTACAACCAGGGCTACCGGGCACTGAAAATGAATGCCACCGAAGAGATGCACTACATCGACAGCTTCCGGAAAATCGACCTGGTCTGCCAGCGGGTGGCGGCGATCCGGGATGAATTGGGGATGGACATGGACATTGCAGTGGATTTCCACGGCCGGGTGCATAAATCCATGGCCAAGGTTCTGGCCCACGAGCTGGAACAGTTTCATCTGATGTTTATTGAGGAGCCCGTTCTGCCGCAAAACAACGAAGCCCTGAGGGAGATTGCCCGGGCCACCACCACGCCCATTGCCACGGGGGAGCGGATGTTCAGCCGCTGGGATTTCAAAAACCTGTTGGAGGACGGGTATGTGGATATTATTCAGCCCGACTTGAGCCACGCAGGCGGCATCAGCGAGTGCAAAAAGATTGCCGCCATGGCAGAGGCCTATGATGTGGCTGTGGCGCCCCACTGCCCCCTTGGGCCCATTGCGCTGGGAGCCTGCATTGCACTGGACACCTGTACCCCCAATGTGTTTATTCAGGAGCAAAGCATGGGCATTCACTACAACAAGGGCGGCGAGCTGCTGGACTATTTGAACGATCCGAGCATCTATCAATACAAGGATGGCTATATTGATGTGATCCATGCACCGGGGTTGGGTGTTTCCATCAATGAGGAATATGTGAAAAGCGCATCGGCAAACGCGGTAAGCTGGAAAAATCCCCTCTGGCGAAATGATGATGGAACGGTTGCTGAATGGTAAATTAAACACCCCCCGGTTCCAGGCAGGAGCCGGGGAGTGTGCTGTATATGGGGCATTATCGCTGAACCCGGCCGGAGGCGTTGCCCTTCACCAGGGCCATGACCTCCTTTTCGGAAACATGGTTGAAGTCCTGCTCAATGGAGTGCTTCAAACAGCTGGCAGCTACAGCGAAATCAATGGCCTGCTGCGGAGGATAGCCGCTGACAAGCCCGTGAATCAGTCCGCCGCCAAAGCTGTCGCCGCCGCCGACACGATCCACAATGTGCATATGATAGGTGGGTGAGAAGTAGGCGTTCTCGCCATCATAGAGCATGCCGGCCCAATCGTTATCGCTGGCGGAAATGCTGCTGCGCAGGGTGATGGCGACGCTTTGGAACCCAAACCTTTCCTGCAGCTGGCGGGCTACATCCACATAGCCTTCGCGGCAGAGTTTTCCGCCCTGCACATCGCTGCCGGAGGCGGTGATGCCAAACACATCCGCCGCGTCCTCCTCGTTGGCGATGCAAAGGGTGACATAGGGCATCAGCCTGGTCATAACCTGGCAGGCCTCTTCCCGGCTCCACAGCTTGCCGCGGTAGTTCAGGTCGCAGGAAACGGGAATGCGCTTTCTGCGGCAGGCCTGAACGGCATCCAGGCAAATATCGGGCAGCTGGCCGCCAAGGGCCGGGGTAATGCCGGTGAAGTGAAACCATTCCACACCTTCCAGCAGCCGGTCCCAGTCATACTCGCTGCGCTCGGAGCAGGCAAAAGCGGCGCCTGCCCTGTCGTAAATAACCTTGCTGCCACGCTGGGAAGCGCCCTTTTCCACATAGTACAAGCCAAGCCTTTCTCCGCCCCGGAGCATCAGGCTGGTATCAACACCATAGCGGCGCAGGGCATTCACGGCACACTGGCCCATGTCATGCTGGGGAACCTTGGAAAGAAAGGCAGCCTGATGCCCATAGTTGGCCAGGGAAACAGCCACATTGGCCTCGCCGCCGGCATAGGAGGCCTCCAGGGTTTCTGCCTGCACCAGCCGCAGATATCCGGGAGGATTCAGACGCAGCATGATTTCACCAAAGGTTACGATTTTTGCCATGAGGATGCCTCCTTGATCACTTGAACATATTCTTTTGCCAGGGCGGTAATCTGGCCTGCCTTGCCCTGAACGAGCCAGTCCTTCTGCACCAGATTGCCGCCAACGCCGATGCCGGCGGCGCCTGCACGGAGAAAATCCGCAGCGTTCTTTTCATTAATGCCGCCCACGGCCATCAGCGGCACATGGGAAAGGGGAGCCTTCACTGCTTTGATGTAGCCGGGCCCAAGAGAGCCGGCAGGGAATACCTTCACCATGTCCGCACCGGCATCATAGGCGGCGGCAATTTCGGAAGGCGTAAAGGCGCCGGGGAGGGACACAAGCCCCAGTTTTCGCGTGTCGTGAATAATGCGGGTGTCAATATTGGGGGTAATGATATAGCGTGCACCGGCGTCATAGGCCATCATCAGCTGCTGGGTTGTAACCACGGTGCCGGCACCCACCATCAGTTTGCCGTCCAGGGCAGAGGCAAGGGTGCGGATGCCGTTTGCGGTTTCCTGCCAGCGGCTGGGGTCATTTTGGGGGAAGGTCACTTCAATCAGGTCAATGCCGCCGGCATACAGCGCCTGGGCCAGCTCCAGCAGCAGGGAAGGCTCCAGTCCGCGCACAATGGCAATGATTTTCCTTTCGCCAATGCGTGCCAAGGTTTCTTCATGCGTGTTCATACCATGGTCTCCTTTACCAGTCGATGGGTGTGCCGTCCGCCAGCTGCAGGCGGGGATTGCGCCACTGGTGGCCTTGAAGGGCAGCGCTGCGAACCTTTTCTTCATCAATGTCGATGCCCAGGCCGGGGCGGGTGGGTTTCATGATCCATCCGTTCTGATAATCAAAGCCGCCGCCGGCCTTCAGGTAGCAGGGATCGCCCAAACCCTGAAGGTGAATGTTCAGGCTCTGTTCCTGGATGAAGGCATTGGGGGTACAGAAATCCATTTGGATGCAGGCAGCAAGGGCAATGGGCCCCAGGGGACAGTGGGGCGCCACACCCATGTCGAAGCACTCCGCCATGGCGGCAATTTTGCGGGATTCCCAAATGCCGCCTGCGTGGCTCAGGTCGGGCTGAACAATATCAGCTGCGCCGGAGGCTATCAGGCTTTTGAAACCCCAGCGGGTAAACATGCGCTCGCCTGTGGCAATGGGCGTGCCCGTGTGGCGGCGAAGCTCAACGAATCCTTCAAGCTGCTCTGGCTGGAGAGGTTCTTCAATATAGAGCAGCTTGTATTGCTCCAGCTCCTTCAGCAGCATGCGGGCCATGGGCATGTGCACCCGGCCGTGGAAATCAACCGCAATATCCAGCTGATTGCCGTATTTCTCGCGGATGCGGGCCACCTTTTCAGCGGCCTTGTCCAGCTTGTGCATGCTGTCCACCCAGCCCAGCTCGTCCGTCACGCACATTTTGATGGTTTGGTAGCCCTGGTTCAACCGCTGCTGAACATCGGCCATGTAGTCGTGGTCGCCCTCGGCCATGATCCAGGCATAGCATTGCAGTTTCTCCCGCACGGCGCCGCCCAGCAGTTCATAGACAGGCACGCCCAGGGCCTTGCCCTTGATGTCCCACAGGGCCTGCTCGATACCGGACATGGCACTGGTCAGCACTGGGCCGCCGCGATAGAAATTGCAGCGATACATGCTTTGCCACAGTGCCTCGATGTTGTTGGCAGGCTTGCCCAGAAGCTGATCCTGCAGCTCCTTCACGCAGGCCATCACGGTGTCGGCTTTCCCTTCCACAATGGGTTCACCCCAGCCCACCAAGCCATCATCGGTGGTCAGCTTCAGGAAAAGCCATCGTGGCGGCACTTTGAACAGCTCAATGCGTTCAATCTTCATAGAAACGATCCCTCCTGCAAACAGGATTTGTGCTTCTTGAATTGTAGCAGAGGAGAGAGAAAAAGTCAATATATTTGATCAAATATCAAAAACAAAAAGGAAAATGACGGAAAAGAAGAAAATAGCCGGCCTTCCTGAATTGGAGGGTCGGCGTTTGCATTATGCTTTTTGCGGTGCAGGCTTGCTCATGTGTTCCTGAAGAAGATGGTAGAGGGCGGTGGTCAGCGGCACGCTGATCAGCATGCCCAGAATCCCCAGCAGGCCGCCGCCGATGGTGATGGCTGCCAGCACCCATATGCCCGGCAGGCCCAGGGAGGAGCCAGCCACGCGGGGGTAGATCAGGTTGCCTTCCAGCTGCTGGAGCACCACCAGAAACACAATGAACCACAGGGCCTGGGCCGGGTTGACCGAGAAAATCATGATGGCACCAATGCCGCCGCCGATGTATGCACCGGCAATGGGAATCAGCGCCGTTACGCCCATCAGGCAGCCGATCATCAGGGCATAGGGCATGCGGAAAATCAGCATGCCAATGGCGCACAGGCTGCCCAGGATGAATGCCTCGGTTACCTGGCAGACAATGTAGCTGTGAAAGCTTCGGTTCAGCACATGCAGCACATGACACACCCGGCGATTGGCCCTGGCAGGCAGCGAGCGGCGCATCAGCTGTTTGAACTGCACATTCAGCTTTTCCTTGCCAGACAAAAGATGCACCGCAAACACAAAGCCCAGGAAAACGGAAATCACGCTGGAAATCACCGTGCTGGTGGCGCTGAACACCACCGTGAACACGCTGCCGGCACCGTAGAGCACTGCGTTGATGCCTTTCGTCAGCGTTTCCTGCAGGTTGCCCTGGTTGGCCTGCATGTCCGCCAGCACTTGATTGAACAGGCCGAAAATGTTCAGCGTATCCTCGGCCCACCGGGCGGCTGTGCGCAGTGCGCTGGGCACGGCGGCAATCAGCACCTCCAGGCACTGGGTCAGCTCGGGGACGATCATGCGGATGATCAGGAACAGCACCAGGCCGACAATCAGAAAGGCCAGCAGCATGCACACGGGGCGCAGCCATTTGGCGTGCCGCTTCAGGTGAAACAGCCGGGACAGATGGCGCTCAAGAAAGTTCATGAAAATGTTGACGATAAACGCCAGCGCGCCGCCAAAAACCAGCGGCGTGGCGGCGGCAAACACCAGGCCTACCAGGCCGATGAACTGATCCCAATAGTGAATTGCCAGGTACAGGAGCAGGACGGCAACGCCAATTTCTGCAAGAGTTTTCCGTTCAACCTTCATTGTTCATGATCCTCCAGGCAGAGTATGCCCCATCGCCACTCGTCCATACGAAAGGCCGCAGGGGATGGTATATTATAGCATGGATGCACCTATTTGAACAGAGGAAATCCTGCGGTATGCTTGCAGGGCTGGCAGGAATATGGTAAACTGAGCAGGAGATGTTCCGGGAGAGGAGCGTACATATGAAGATCGATTTGAGCGGCCTGTGGCAGGTGGCGCTGGATGCGTCCATGCAGGAGAACGCGCCTGCTGAATATCCCCAGGTGATGGCGCTGCCCGGCACCACTTCTGCCGCCGGGCTGGGGGATATCAATCCGGAGGAACCGGAAGGGTATCTGACGGATGAACATAAGTTTGAAGGTTACGCCTGGTTCCGCCGCCGCTTTACGGTGGAAAAGCAGCTGCCCCACGCCCTTTTGCGCCTGGAGCGCACCCGCATGACCACCGTTTGGCTGGATGGTGTGTGCCTTGGCAGCTGCATCAGCCTGTGCGCACCCCACGAGTACGCTTTTCCCGGCCCGGCGGCAGGGGAGCACGAGCTGGTTATTCGGGTGAGCAACGTGGGCTACCCCACCCCCGGGGGACACATGACCTCCAGGGACACCCAAACCAACTGGAACGGCATCACCGGGGAAATCAGCCTGACCATGGGCAAGGCCATTTTGACGGATGCAACGGTGATTCCCCAGGCGGATCTGCGCAGTGTGCGCATACAAGCCAGCGTGATTGGGCTGGAAAATGGCACTGCACACATTGCCGTGGAAGGCTTCGGCACCATGGATGTGCCTGTGCAGAGCGGCAGGGTGGATGCGCTGTTTGCCTTCGATCAGCAGCCGCCCCTGTGGGATGAATTCCACCCCGAACTGCTGAAGGCAAGCATTGCCGTGCTGGATGCCTGGGCGGACATTACCTTTGGCCTGCGCAGCCTGAGCACCCAGGGACGGAAGCTGCTGGTGAACGGAAAGCAGGTGTTCCTCCGGGGCAAGCACGATGGCATGGTGTTCCCCCTGACAGGCTATGCGCCCACGGATGTGGAAAGCTGGCTGAAGGTGATGAAAACCGCCAGGGAATACGGCATTAACCACTACCGCTTCCACACCTGCTGCCCGCCGGATGCAGCCTTTGCCGCAGCGGACATGCTGGGCATTTACATGGCGCCGGAACTGCCCTTCTGGGGTACGGTGGCGGCGCCGGGGGAGGAAGGCTATAACGAAAAAGAGCAGGCCTACCTGATTGCGGAAGGTTTCCGCATCCTGCAATGCTTTGGTCACCATCCGTCCTTTACCTTCATGAGCCTGGGAAACGAGCTGTGGGGCAGCCCGGTCAGGCTGAACGAAATGCTCAAAGGCTTCAAGGCCTGCCGGCAGGATAAGCTGTTTACCTCCGGCTCCAACAATTTTCAGTTTGTGCCCCAGGTGCTGGACGAGGAGGACGTTTTCGTTGGCGTGCGGCTGAGCCGTGAGCGGCTGTTCCGTGGTTCCTACGCCATGTGCGATGCGCCCCAGGGACACGTGCAGACCACTGAGCCGGAATCCGTTCACCATTATGATGACATCATCGTGCCGAAAACGGTGCAGCAGGAGCAGCAAAACGCCGGCAAAACGCTGATTCAGTTTGGCACCGGTGTGAAGGAAGTGGATGCCCAGGCAGCGGATGTGCTTTTGCCCCATGTACCGGTGATTTCCCACGAGATTGGCCAGTACACCTTCTACCCTGATTTTGACGAAATGGCGAAATACACCGGTGCCCTGAAGCCCAGAAACTTTGCTGCCTTTGCCAAGCGGCTGAAGGAAAAAGGATTGTATGACAGGCACGGGGCGTATTTCCGCGCTGCTGGCAGGCTGGCGGTGGATTGCTACCGCCGGGAGCTGGAAACCGCGCTGCGCTCCCGGGAACTGACTGGTTTCCAGATGTTGGACCTGCAGGACTTCCCCGGCCAGGGAACGGCGCTGGTAGGCGTATTGAACGCACTGATGGAATCCAAGGGACTGATCACCCCGGAGGAGTGGCGCACCTTCTGCGCGCCCTGCGTGGTGCTGGGATGCATGGAGCGCTTTGTGCTGACAGCCGGGCAGGAAATTCAGCTGGGCGTGATGGTGTCCGAAACCAACCCGGAGCGCAGCCATCGGCAGGTGACCTGCACACTGATGAAAAACGGCAAGGCATTACAGCAAAAGGTGCTGACCGTGCCTGCAAGCACCGGGCGGCTGACGGACTGCGGCAGGGTCAGCTTTGGCACAGTGGAGGCGGATATGCCCCGAAAACTGTGCATCCGCCTGGAGCTGGAGGACGGCACCTGGAATGAATACCCCCTGTGGGTGTTCCCCAGGGGGCAGGTAACCATCACCCGGGAAGGCATCTCCTGCGGCGGGAAAACCGCACGCTTTGTGTCCACTGCGGCGGAGGCCAGGCCGGGGGATATTGTGGTTCCCGACGGGGATGGCCAGCGCCCGGCGGAATACTGCACGGATTTCTGGTGCTACCCCATGTTCCGCTCCATTTCCCAGTCCATGGGCCGTCCGGTGCCGGTGGGCACCATGGGCCTGTGCATTAACCCCGAACATAAGGCGCTGGCGGGCTTCCCGGCGGAAAACTACACCACGCCGCCCTGGTACCGGCTGCTGCGCCACGCCCACTGCGAAGTGCTGGACAGGCCTGCGGACATGGCAGCGGAGATGATTGACAATGTGGAACGCTGCGACCGGATGGGGATCATTTACGTTCAGGATGGGTTGCTGCACTGCACCATCCGCCTGTGGGAAATTGCAAAGGAGCCGGAGGCCCGGTGCCTGGCGGCCTGCCTGCTGAACTGGAAGGAGGATAACGAATGAATCTGCTACGAGCGCTGGAGTCCATCCGCATGCCCTGGCTGAACGATGTTATGGCGATTATCACCGAATTTGGCGATGAAACAGTTTTCATGGTGCTGGGCATGACGGCCCTGTGGTGCCTGCACAAGGCATGGGGGTTCCGCTTTATGCTCATCGGGCTGACGGGCACGGCGCTGAACCAGCTGCTGAAGGCCATCTTCCTGATTCCAAGACCCTGGATTCTTGACCCGGAGTTTACCATTGTGGAGTCCGCCCGCAGCGGCGCCACGGGGTATTCTTTCCCCAGCGGGCACACCCAATCCGCCGTGGGATGCTTTGGCACCCTGGCGGTATGGCTGCGCCGGCGCGGTGTAACGGTGGCCTGCGTGGTTGCCATTGTGCTGGTGGCGTTTTCCCGTATGTACCTGGGCGTTCACACGCCGCTGGATGTGGGCGTATCCCTGCTGACGGGCACGGTGACCGTGCTGCTGATGTCCTGCATGACACGGGAAGAAGGTTCCAAAGCGGCATTCTGGGCCAAGGTGATTGGCATGGGGCTTTCCCTGGTGCTGCTGGCGTATGTGCTGTTTGCGCCTGCACGGGAAGCCAACGTGGCGGAATTTGACGCCCACGGCGTGAAGGCTGCCTGGCAGGTGGTTGGCGCCATGGCTGGCATGCTGCTGGCATGGTGGGCGGATGAAAAGTATCTTCACTTCGAAACCAAGGCCGTCTGGTGGGCGCAGGTGTGCAAGGTGGTGCTTGGCCTGGCCCTGGTGGTGGCGGTACGCTCCGGCTTGAAGGGTGTGCTGTCTGCCATCTTTGGCGATGCCATGTTCACCAACGGCATCCGCTACTTCCTCATGTGCGTGGTTGGCGGCATTCTTTGGCCCATGACCTTCCGCTTCTGGGGAAGGCTGGGGAAGAAGGCGGAATGAAAGAATCGCAGTCGGCAGGGTGTCGGCTGCGATTTTTCTTATTCTTCATAATGGGTGTGTGCGTAGCTGGGCACCTGATCCCAGGGGACGGTGAAGCCTGCACCATGGGAACAGAAAACGGAATCCGGCGTATCATCCCCGCAGGGGTTGTAGGCGGCGGCCTCCACCAGCGCCTGCTGATTCTGGCATGGTGCATAGCGGCTTGTCCACACCTGCAGGGCGCCGCGCCCGCGGGTCAGCGCCATGAAATCCTCCTGCCAGGCAGTGAAGGCGGCAAAGGCACTTTCACCCCGGAGGGTTACGGTATCGCCATCGTATTCCGGCGGGTCAAGCTGCGCCTGCATGCGGGTCAGGCCGGCGGCAAGGGTGCCGTATTGCTCGCTGGGTGCGGTGATGGCAAAGCGGCAAATGGGCTCCAGCAGCACGGATTCTGCGTGCATCAGGGCGTTGCGGATGCCCCGGTACACTGCCTGGCGGAAGTCGCCGCCCTCGGTGTGCTTCAGGTGAGCACGGCCTGCCAGCAGCTCCACCCGCACATCGGTCAGCGGTGCGCCGGTCAGCACGCCCTTGTGCTGCTTTTCTGCCACGTGGGTGGCAATGAGCCGCTGCCAGTTCAGCGCTAGGCTGTCCACATGGCACAGGCTGGTGAAGGTCACACCGCTGCCCGGCTCGGTAGGCACCAGGCGAAGCATGACCTCGGCATAGTGGCGCAGCGGCTCGTAGTGCCCCCAGCCGATGGCGGGCGCGGCGATGGTTTCCTTGTACAGCACCCGGAACGGCCCGAAGCTGATACAGTAGCCGAAGCGCTCCTGCATCAGCTGCCGCAGAACCTCCAGCTGAATTTTCCCCATCACATGCACGGATACATGGCCTGCGGTTTCCTCCACAGCCAGGCTGGGGTCTTCGTCCTCAAGGATGCGCAGGGCCTGCACCATGCGGAAGGCTGGGGTGAGCTTTTCATCCCAAAGCACATCGGCAGCCATCATGGGCTGGGTGCGGAAGGGGTTGCTGCCTTCCATGCCGATGCGATCGCCGGGTTTGATGCCCTCCAGGCCGGGTATCGCCACAATGTCCCCGGCCTGTGCACTTTCCACCGTGCGGAACTTTTCACCGTGGTAGATGCGCAGTTCGTTCACCTTGGCAGCGCCCTGGGGCAGGGGAAGGGAGTCCTTTACCTGCAGGGAGCCGGACAGCAGCTTCACAAAACAAAGGCGCGCGCCCTGAGCATCGTGGCGGACACGGCAGCACTGGGCGGTAAGCGGCGCATCTGCGGCATAATGGGTGCAGGTCAAGTGGGACAGGCGGGCAAGAAACTCACCCACGCCGGTGCCGTTCAGGGCACTGCCTGCCATTATGGGAAAGCACCTGCGCTGGCGTATCTGCTCCACCAGGGCGGTGTGCCAGCGCTGCTCGTCGTAACCGGTGGTGAAAAGGGCATCCAGCAGCGCTTCGTCCTGGGCGGCAATGGACTCCTGCAAGGTTTCGTCCATGATGCCGGCAGGCTGATAGGTGCGCAGGTCCAGCACATCCGGGGAAAGACGGCGGCGCATCTGGGCCAGCACAGCCTCGGGGTCGGCACCGGTGCGGTCAGTTTTGTTCAGGAAAATGAACACGGGCACATGGTAGCTGTCCAGCAGCCGCCAGAGGGTTTCCGTGTGGCTCTGCACGCCTTCTGCGCAGCTGACCACCAGAATGGCGTAGTCCATAACGGAAACGGCCCGCTCCATCTCCGGCGAAAAGTCCACATGCCCCGGGGTGTCCAGCCAGTAGATGGTGTCATCCCCCAGCTGAAAGCAGGCCTGGCCCGAAAAAATGGTGATGCCCCGCTGCTTTTCCAGGGGGTGTGCATCCAGAAAGGCGTCCTGGTGATCCACTCTTCCCAGGCTGCGGATGGCATGGGCGTGGAAAAGCACCTGTTCGGAAAAGGTGGTTTTGCCGGCATCCACATGGGCCAGAATGCCAATGGTTTTCCGCATGGCGGGCCTCCTTGCGCAAAGATCAGTTGCCGCATTCGATGGAAATGGAATTGAAGATGGAAAGCAGGTCGTCCACCTGGGTGGATTGCTTGTCTGCGCCGTCCTTGTCCAGCACAATCTGCCCCTGGTGCATCATCAGCAGCCGGTCGCCATATTCCACGGCGTGACGAAGGTTGTGGGTGACCATCAGGGTGGTCAGCTGCTTTTCCCGGACGATTCTGTCCGTCAGCTGCATAACGATCTCTGCCGTTTTGGGGTCCAGGGCGGCGGTGTGCTCGTCCAGGATAAGGAAATCAATGGGGTTCATGGTGGCCATGAGCAGCGCCAGGGTCTGCCGCTGGCCGCCGGAAAGGTTGCCCACGGGCACGCCCAGCTTGTCCTCCAGGCCCAGGCCCAGGGGCGCCAGCATCTCCTGATAGGCGGCGATGCGGCGCTTGTCCGTGCCCCGGGTCAGGCCGAAAGCCTTGCCCTTGTTGTCTGCCATGGACAGGTTTTCCAGAATGGTCATGGTGGGACAGGTGCCCTTGGCGGGATCCTGATACACCCGCCCCATGCGGCGGTAGCGCTTGAACTCCTTCATTTTCGTAATGTCCTGCCCGCCGATGAGGATACGCCCGCTTTCCACCGGTATGCTGCCGCAGAGAATGTTCAGCATGCTGGTTTTGCCTGAGCCGTTGCTGCCCACCACCGTGACGAAGGAATGATCCTCAATCTTCAGGCTGAAATCCTGGAACAGCAATGTTTCGTGAATGGTGCCGGGGTTGTACACCTTGCTGATGGACTTAAACTCAAGCATGGATGCGTACCTTCTTCCTCTTGGCCTGGCCTGCCACGAGTATCAGCAGGAACAGCGCGGCGGTAATCAGCTTCATATCGGTGGCCTCCAGGCCCAGGGAAATGGCCAGGGATACGCAGGCCTTGTACAGGATGGAGCCCAAAATAGCCATGGTGGTGCTTTTCATAAAGGGCAGACCCTTGAACAGGTTGGTGCCGATAATCACCGAGGCCAGGCCGATGACCATGGTGCCAGTGCCCATGGAAATATCGAAGAAGCGCTGCTGCTGGCACATAACCGCACCGGCCAGGGCCACCAGGGCATTGGAAATCATCAGCCCCATGATCTTCACCGTGCCCTGATCCCGCGCCAGGGTGGTGACCACAGAAGGATTGTCGCCGGCGGCCCGCAGCAGATAGCCTGCCTTGGTCTTCAGGAACAGGTCAAGCAGCAGCTTGGCAGCGATGGCAATCAGCAGGATGATGATCAGGGTGGAGTAATCTCCGATCCACTCCGGCAGGCCCTTGGTGAAGGCGTTGCGGAACAGGGTGTCTGTGCCGAAGATGGGCACATTGGCCTTGCCGGCAATGCGCAGGTTGATGGAATACAGCGCCGTCATGGTGATGATGCCGGAAAGCAGGTCGCGCACCTTGCACTTCACATGGATCAGCCCGGTGATCAGCCCGGCGGCGGCGCCTGCCAGCATGCCGCACAGAAGCGTCAGTGCGGGGCTCATGCCGTTCAGGGTCAGCACGGCAGAAACCGCAGCGCCCAGGGGAAAGGAACTGTCCACCGTCAGGTCGGGAAAATCAAGAATGCGGTAGGTGATGAGCAGCCCCAGTGCAAGAATGCCGTAAATGAGGCCTTGTTCCAGAATGCCGAGTATCATGGGATCAACCTGCTTTCGTGTGGATTAGGGCGTTACGTCCATGGCGCGGGCAGCCAGCTCCTCCGGGAGGGTCAGGCCAAAGGTGTCCATGGCGGTTTTGTTCACATAAAGGTAGGGCGTAGTGACCAGCTCATAGGGAATGTCCTGGGCGCTTTCGCCCTTCAGCACCCGGGCAGCCATGCGCCCGGTCTGCTTGCCCAGTTCCAGGTATTCCAGGCCTTCAGCAGCCACGCAGCCCAGCTTCACTTGCTCGATTTCGCTGCCGAAAACGGGCTTGCCTGTCTCGCCGGCCATTTCCAGCACCAGCGCCAGGTAGGACACGACGGTGTTGTCCGTCAGGTTGGTGATGCAGTCCACCTGGGGCAGCAGGGAATCCAGGGCCAGGGGGATATCCGCGCCGGCAGAAATGCCCTTGTCGATGATCTCAAAGCCGTACTGGGGCGCCAGTTCTTTGTACATGCCCAGGGGCAGCGCGTTGTTGGTTTCGCTGGTCAGGTGAAGGATGCCGATCCTTGTGGCATCGGGCATGAGGGCACGGATCATCTGCAGCTGCGCCTCCACAGCCAGCAGGTCGGAGGTGCCGGTGATCTGCCCGGGGTTGGTGCCATCGCTGAGGGCCAGGGATGCGCCCACCGGGTCGGTGATGGCGGTATAAATCACAGGAACGTTCTCGTCCTGGGCATAGTTGAAGGCGGCCTGGGCAGCAGGTGTGGCGATGGCGCAGATCATGTCGCTGTCCGGCACCAGCACGGAGGCAATCTGTGCGGCAACAGCCATGTCCGCCTGGGCATTTTGAAGGGTGAAGGTGACGCTTTCACCCTCGACAAAGCCTTCCTCGGCCAGCCCCTGAATGAAGCCTTCCCGGCAGTTGTCAAGGGAGCCGTGCTCGGCAAACTGAATGATGCCAATGCGGATCATCCCATCGGCACAGGCCAGGGGAGCCAGGGAGAGAAGAACCATTGCCAGCAGGAGGGAAATCAGCTTCTTCATAGGGGGTACCTTCCTTTCGTTTTCGGTGGATAGGGGGAATAAAAAACGCCTCAGTCCATTGACTGAGGCGGTATTCCGCGGTGCCACTCAGCTTCGCCCCAGGGGGCGCGCTCTTTCACGCATACACATGATATGCGCCGCGCGGATAACGGGTGCGGCTCCCGTTTTTCCCTAAGCTCATGCCTCGGGAAAACCCTCCGGAGTCCATTCGCCCCAACCGCACGCACCGCTGTCCCACTCTCAGCGGCTCCCTTTGCCGTGCTGCGAAGGAGGTACTCCTCTCCGTCACAGGTTT
>CAYMOM010000007.1:0-38386 GCA_964391995.1 uncultured Faecalibacterium sp. | reverse complement strand
TCCTTCGAAATCCGTATCATTTGCCTTCCCTCCTGTTTTTTCACCTGCTTTCGCGCTTCGGGGGCGGCGTTCCTGCTGAACCGCATTCGTGCTTGACAAATCCTGCATGGGCGGCTATAATGTCCGCCCAATGAAAAAAAGGAGGAAAAAGTGATGCGTTTTTTGGAGGCAGAGGGTCTGAGCAAAACCTATATTCGCCGCTGCAAGCCCAAGGAAGGCGGCGTTTCCCGGCTGTGGAAGCGGGACGTTCAGCGGATTGACGCCCTGCAGGATGCCTCCTTCGCCATTGACGAGGGTGAGCTGGTGGGGCTGATCGGCCCCAATGGTGCGGGGAAATCCACCACGGTGAAGCTGCTGACAGGCATCCTGACACCCACCGGCGGTGCCTGCCGGGTGGATGGCCGGGTGCCCTGGCTGGAGCGCAGGGAGCATGTGCGCCGCCTGGGTGTGGTGTTTGGGCAGCGGACGCAGCTGTGGTGGGATGTGCCCATCCATGATTCCTTCCTGCTGCTGCGGGATGTATACAGCCTGGACAAGAATGCCTGGCAGCGCCGGCTGGATCAGCTGGTGGACGCGCTGGACCTGTCCGCTTTTCTGCAAACGCCGCTGCGCCAGCTGAGCCTGGGGCAGCGCATGCGTGCGGAGCTGTGCGGCTCCCTGCTGCACGGGCCGAAGCTGCTCTTCCTGGACGAGCCCACCATCGGCCTGGATGCGGTGAGCAAACTGAAGCTGCGCGCCTTCTTAAAGGACGAAAACCGGCAAAGGGGCACCACCATTCTCCTTACCACCCACGACATGGAGGACATGCTGGCCCTGTGCCAGCGGGTGATGGTGCTGGGCCGGGGAAGGCTGCTGTACGATGGGCAGCTGGATGCCCTTCTGCGCCGGTACGACACGGTGCACACCCTGCGTTGCTCCTTCGACGGGGATGCGGATTTGTCCCGGCTGCCAGGGTGCATCCACCGGGAAATGGATGGCGGGAACCATGTGCTGACCTTCGCCCCGGGGGAGATTCCCACTGGTGAAGTGCTGAACCAGCTGCTCCGGTGCGGCGCCCTGCGGGAGATGACACTGAAGGAACAGAACATTGACCACTTGATTGCCCGGATGTATGAGGAGATGCAGCTATGAGCAGGCTTAAACCCTACCTGACGGCCTTCCGCATCCGCGCCCTGCTGGAAACCCAGTACCGGGGTGCGGCCCTGGGCGGACTGGTGACGCAGATGTTCTTTGCCCTGGTGCTTATCAGCCTGTACACTGCCCTGTACAACGGCAGCGACCCGGCGGCCTTGCAGGCTACCGTGTCCTATGTGTGGATGCAGCAGATGTTCTTCCGGACGCTTTTCATCAGCGATGGGGAAATGCAGCAGCAGGTGCTTTCCGGCTCCCTGGCCTACACCCTGTGCCGCCCGGTGGATCAGCACCTGTACTGGGTCAGCAGGAATCTTGCCGCCCAGCTGGTGGGCATGGGTATGCGCAGCCTGCCCATGCTGGCGCTGCAATTGCTGCTGCCTGCCTCCCTGCGGCTGGCGCTGCCGGCAAGCCCGCTGGCGCTGGTGCAGTTCATCATCAGCTTTGGGCTGGGCATTGTGTGCGTGTGCCAGATACACGGCATTTCCCTGGCCATCACCATGAAAACCCTGGACGGACGCGGCTTGAGCGCCATGCTGAACCTGCTGCTGGTGACCTTCTCCGGCAATGTGATTCCCCTGACCCTCTACCCCGAAAGCCTGCAGGCGCTGATCCGCTATCAGCCCTTTGCCCAGGCCCTGGATGCACCCATCCGCATGTATCTGTATGGGCAGTCCATGGGTGAGTGGCTCACCAACATGGGCGTGCAGCTGTTGTGGACGGCGGCGCTGCTGGCCTTGGGCCGCTGGATGTGGAACCGCCAGCTGCGCTATGTAACCGTGCAGGGAGGCTGATGCAGATGAAATACATTCTCCATGCCATGGGCATGAACCTGAAGAGCGCCGCCCAGTACCGGGCCTCGTTCCTGATGCAGAACATTGCCCAGTTTGTCATGGTGGGCGGCGAATTTCTTGCTGTAGCCGTGCTGATGACCCGCTTCACCAGCCTTGGGCAGTGGTCGGCAGATGAAATCATGTTCTACTGGGGTGTGATGCAGCTGACCTTTGCCCTGTGCGAGTGCCTGGGCCGGGGCATATCCACCTTTGCAGGCTATGTGGGCAATGGGGATTTCGATACCATCCTCCTGCGCCCCAGGCCCCTTTTGCAGCAGGTGGTTGCCCGCCGGCTGGATCCCCGCCGGCTGGGCGGCATGCTGGTAGGCGGCAGCGCGCTGGCAGTGTCCTGCGCCAGGCTGAACATTGGCTGGACGGCGGAAAACATCGGCCTGACGCTGCTGGCGGCCCTGGGCGGATTCTTCCTGATTCTCGGCCTGTTCCTGATTGAGGCCACGGTGAGCTTTTTCTCCGTGCGCTCCATTGAAATGGTGAACGTGCTGACCTACGGCGGCAGGCAAACCTGCCAGTACCCGGTGGACATTTACCACAAACCTTTGCAGGTGCTGTTCACCTGGGTGGCACCCTTTGCCCTGAGCATGCATCTGCCCATCAGCTATGTGCTGGGCAAGCCGCTTTACGATGTTCCTGCGGCCTTGGTGTGGCTGGCGCCCCTGGCCGGGCCGGTGTTCTTCCTGCTGATGAGCCGGGTGTGGTACCTGGGTGCCAGGCACTACCGCTCCACCGGCACCTGAGGACTGTGCAGGGCGCACAAATCACAAAAAAATGCCCCCTTCCCCTTTTCAAACGGGGCGGAAAACGCTACAATAGAATAGCCAATATGCGGGCAGCTGCGGCTGCCTGCTTTTTTTCAGAAGGAGGAAGGAGCATGCCGCTCACCGTTTATGCCCGGTGCATGCTGTGCTGGGAGGCCGACCTGCCCCTGACGGACGAGCTGCGCACTGCGCTGCTTTCTGCCGCCCGGGAGGCTGTGCTGCCCGTGGGCCAGGCGGAGGGTTTTTTCGATGCGGAGGGTGACACCCTGCGCCTCCGGCTGGAGCATACCCGCTTCCCTGCCCCCGTCCAGCGGCAAATGGTCCTGTGGCTGTGCGCCCAAAGCCTGAATGAGGCCGCCGCTGTTGCCCTGGGCCAGGCCGGCACGCTGTATGTGGGCCGGGAACTTTCCCCGGAGGAGGACTGGGAAAGCCATGCCCGGCCCGTGCAGGAAATATCCGACTGGTGGGCGGAGGTATCCCCCATGGAAAGCCAGGAGGCCCGCCGCCACCGCACCCAGCTGCAAACCATTGTCAAGCGCCGCCAGTACAACAGCCTGGGCGGCTATGTGAGCCGGGAGCTGCGCACTGCCCAGGAGCCTGGCCTGCGGTGCTTTGCCTTTGTGCCCCTGGTGATTGAGGCCATCTGGAGCCAGCATGCCGATCTGTCCCTTAGCAGCCTGTGCGAAGGCCTGAACCTTACGGACATGGCTCGCCGGCCCAAAGAGGCGCTCATGGCCTGGCTGGGCGTGCTGCCGGGGGTTTTACGCCGCAGTCCCTCCGCTGCCACCGCCGCGCCCATTGACAGGGTGATTGCCGGCATCCGGGCGGATTGCTCCCTGCCCTATTCCCAACAGAACCTGAGCCGCTCCCTGGGCCTGACGCCGGCCTATTTCTGCCGCCTGTTTTACGACAAAACAGGCCAGCACTTTTCCACCTTTCTCACCAGCGCCCGCATGGAAAAGGCCCAGGCCCTGCTGTCCGACGGGCAGGAGCACAGCCTGGCGGAAATCAGCCTGGCCTGCGGCTATCCCAACAAGAGCTATTTCTGCCAGGTGTTCAAGAAATACACCGGGCTGACACCCACGGAGTTCGAGCAGCGCGCCAGGTAAGGACTGGCATGCAGGGTTTCGCCGGGGCGATTCGTTGTTATGTTGGATACTGGTGCATAAAATGGACTATTCCTCTTGAAGGAGGTTTCTGCATGAAACGATTGCTCTGCCTGCTGCTGGCGCTGGCGCTGCTGCCTGCGTGCTCCCTGGCGGAGGAAGCCGAGGCTCCCGCGCCAGGCATCCGGGTGCTTCTGCGCCGCCTGGGGCTGACCGACACCGCCTACCTGACCCTGGACGGCGTATACACCGCCGCCACCGGCGATGCTGCCACCATGGCCTTTCCCAAGGGCAGCCAGGTGACGGTGAACATCCGGGAAGGTGACATGTTCCTGCACTATGAGGGCATGAGCATCAATGTGGGCCAAAGCCTGCGGCTGATCCGCAATGCCTCTGCCTCCGCCGAAAGCGAGGGTATCCGCTTTGCGGAAAAGGGGAATTTCTACCCCGGTGACCTGCTGCTGACCATTCAGGACGGGCAGCTGCAGCCGGTGATGACCCTTTCGGTGGAGGATTACCTGCTGGGCGTTGTGCCCTATGAGATGAGCAATGCCTTCCCCCTGGAGGCCCTGAAGGCCCAGGCCATCTGCGCCCGCACCTACGCCCTGGCCCATGTGAAGACCTCCGCCGCCTATGACGTGGTGGACACCACCAACGACCAGGTGTTTAAGGGCGTGGACCTCTCCCTGACCAACGCCATCCGCGCTGTGAAGGAAACCGCCGGCATTGTGGGCATGTACAAAGGGCAGCTGGCCTCCTGCTATTACAGCGCCTCCAACGGCGGACAGACGGAGCTGGTGCAGAACGTGTGGAGCGGCCGGGGAGACTGGAGCTACTACGCCATGGTGGACGACCCCTTTGACCTGGAAAACCCGGAGAGCATTGTCCGCAAGGCCCGGCTGAACAAAAATGCCGAAGGCCTGCCGGAGGATTTCTCAACCCTGGTGTGCAGCTATATGGCGGATGAAATGGTGCGCCGTGGTTTCGACCCGCTGCCCCGGGCCTTCCGGGTGGACAGCATTACCCATGCAGAGCTGGGCGGCGGCAAGTTTGATGCCCCCAGCCGCATGTGGGACAAGCTGACCATCACCTTCACCTGGTCGGGCAGGAAGCTGCTGGGCTGGGACGGACAGACGGAGGAACCCACCGCCCAGCCCACACCGGAGGAGGAGCTTTCCCTTTTCATGGTCACCCCCACCCCTACCCAGACGCCCGCCCCCACGCCGGCACCCACGGAAACCCCTGTGCCGGACATCACCCAGGATCCCCAGCCGGTGTACAGCGAGTTTATTCCCGTGGAGGAACCCTTCACCCTGACGCTGGATGTTTTCCCCGAGGTGATTGCCACCCTGAACCTGACCGTTTCCGGCACCAATAACGAAATGCTGACCCTGAAGGAAACCGATGAGGCCTTTGTGCTGGAGGCCCGGCGCTATGGCCACGGCGTGGGCATGAGCCAGCGGGGCGCCCAGTGGATGGCTGCCCAGTATGGCAAGACCTACGCGGATATTCTGAAATTCTATTATCCCGGCATGACCCTGGCGAAGGTATCCGCCGGCGCTGCCGTGCTGCCCACTGCCCAGCCCGCCCTGGTGCAGACCCCGCCGCCCGCCGCAACCCCCACCCCCAGGCCAACCCTGATGCCCGTTACCGGCGAGATGCCCCAGGGCGCCTACCTGGCCAGCGTGGAGGGTGTGGCGGATGACTCCAGCCTGAACCTGCGCAGCGAGCCTTCCACCGGGGCTGATGTGCTGATGCGCCTGTTCAAGCACCAGCAGCTGGTGGTGCTGGAAACCTGCACCGACCCTGAGTGGGTGAAGGTGAAAACCGATGTGATTGAAGGCTATGTGATGGTCAGCTTTTTGGAAAAAGTACAGTAACGGCACAATTGTCCCGCTCCGCCATTGGGGCGGGATTTTTCCTGCCCCGCAAAAGAAAACGGTTTCGTTTCCCGTATTGTGCAGGGCTAGCCAATGTGGTTGATTTCTTTGCCGTTTATCCCGTTGCAAAAGCGCCGCTCTTGTGATATATAGTCCGCAACACCCCTGCAAACCCTTTCCAACGAACATGGAGGATACCCGTATGCACCAGATCAAATGGCTGTGGACGGTGATGGACAAGCCGTTCCACAAAAAACATGTGATGGCGCTGATCATCAGTGCGGTCACCTCGGTTATGCTGCTGATTAACCCCACCCTGACCTCCCGCCTGGTGGACGAGGTGATTGTGGCCCAGAACCCAGAGCCCCTGATGGGACTGCTGATGGCCATGCTGGCTTTTAAGGTGCTGCGGGAATGCGCGCGCTATTTCATGGTGATTACCCTGGAAAAGTGCAGCCAGAACCTGGTGTTCAACCTGCGCAACCGCCTGTTTACCAAGCTGCAATACCAGGATATGCGCTTTTTCGACACCCACCGCACCGGCGATTTGATGACCCGCATGTCCGCCGATGCAGACTGGTGCCGGCACTTTGTTTCCTATATTGATTACACGGCGGTGGACAGCATTGTCATGTTCCTTTCCACCTCCATCTATTTCTTCTTCATCAATTGGAAGCTGGCGCTGACCCTGGTGTGCGTGACGCCCCTTTTGATGGTTATCACCAAGGTGTATTCGAAAAAGGTGCGCCAGCTGTTCATCAACATGCGCGACCGCCTGAGCGACATGAACACCGCCGCCCAGGAGAACATCGCCGGCAACCGGGTGGTGAAGGCCTTTGCCCGGGAGGAGCACGAGAAGGAGAGCTTCGACCAGCGCTCCACCGCCTACCGGGACGCCAACCTTTCCATCAACAAGCTGTGGCTGAGCTTTTACCCCTTTATTGAAATTCTGGCTAATGCCATGACGCTGATCACCGTGTTCATGGGCGGCCTGTTCCTGATCTGGGGCGAATTGACCCCCGGGCAGCTGACCATCTTCACCAGCTTGAGCTGGGCCATGTCCAACCCCATGCGCACCCTGGGCAATTTGCTGAACGACTTTCAGCGCTTCTCCACCTGCGCCAACAAAATTATGGAAATGGACATGAGCCGCCCCAGCATTGCCGATGGGGAAACCCCTGTGCCCCACGAAAAGGTGCAGGGCAAGGTGGAGTTCCGCAACGTGTCCTTTGCCTATGACGGCGCAGCCGTCCTCAAGGATATTTCCTTCACCGCCAACCCGGGCGAAACCATTGCCATCATGGGCCCCACAGGCTCCGGCAAAACCACCATCATCCAGCTGCTGGCCCGCTTTTATGATGTGCGCCAGGGTGAAATTCTGGTGGATGACTGCGATGTGCGCAAGTGGAAGCTGCAGGAGCTGCGCCGGGGCATTGGCACCGCCATACAGGATGTGTTCCTCTTTTCCGACACGGTGGAGGGCAATGTGGCCTTTGGCAACCAGGACTTGTCCTTTGAGGAGGTTCGGGACTTTGCCGACCGGGCTGCGGCGGATGATTTCATCACCAAGCTGCCCGAGGGGTACGACACCATTATCGGCGAGCGGGGTGTGGGCCTCTCCGGCGGCCAGCGGCAGCGGATCGCCCTGGCCCGCGCCCTGGCCATGCGCCCGGGCATTCTCATCATGGACGATACCACCTCTGCTGTGGACATGGAAACCGAGCAGTACATCCAGCGCCAGCTGAAGCAGCTGCCCTACGACTGCACCAAGATCATCATCGCCCAGCGCATTTCCTCCGTCAAGGATGCGGACCAGATTCTGGTGCTGGACCACAATGGCGCCATTGCCGAGCGGGGCACCCACCAGCAGCTGCTGAAGAACCATGGCTACTACTACGAAACCTACTGCCTGCAAAACGGCATTGACACGGAAAGGGGGAATGACTGATGGCCCGCAACAAATTCGACGTTGACGAAAGCCTGGAGTCCCCCTTTGACCTGCGGCACCTGAAGCGGGCCTTCAAATACATTGGCAAGCACAAGGTGAAAATGCTGCTGGCGCTTTTGCTGTCCGCCTGCGCCTCCGTGGCAGGCCTGTTTGTGCCGAAAATTACCCAGTGGGTGATGGATGAGGCCGTGCCCAACAAGGATACTGCCATGCTGGGCAAAATGGCGCTGCTGTTTGTGGGCATCATCTGCCTGAGCATTGTGTTCACGGTGATCCGCTCCCGCATGATGGCCCATGTGAGCCAGGAAATTATCTACGACATCCGCAAGGATCTCTTCGCCCACCTGCAGCGCCTGCCGTTTTCCTATTACGACAGCCGCCCGGCAGGAAAGATTCTGGTGCGTGTGATCAACTATGTGAACTCCGTTTCCGACATTCTTTCCAATGGCATCATCAATTCCATTCTGGAGATCATCAACCTGATTTTCATCGTCATCTTCATGTTCTCCACCAATGTGACCCTGTCGCTGATCGTCATTGCGGGCCTGCCCGTTTTCACCGGCATCATCTGGTATCTGAAGCCCAAGCAGCGCAAGGCCTGGCAGAACCAGAGCAACAAGAATTCCAACTACAATGCCTACCTGGCGGAATCCATTGACGGTGTAAAGGTCAGCCAGCTGTTTGCCCGGCAGGACGAAAACCGCACCATCATGCAGCGCCTGACCACCGCCTGCCGCGCTGCCTGGATGAGAGCCGTTTACATTTCCAACAGCGTGTGGTTCTCCTCCGAAATGATCACCCAGGTGGTGTTCACGGTGATGTACATTGCCGGCGTGTACTGGCTGGGCGGCGCCATTGTGTCCTTTGGCGTGATTCTGGCCATGGGGCAGTATGTCAGCCGGTTCTGGCAGCCCATCACCGCCCTGGCAAACATCTACAACTCTTTCGTAAACAACCTGGCCTACCTGGAGCGCATTTTCGAAACCATGGACGAGCCCGTGGTGGTGGACGACAAACCCGGCGCACTCCCCCTGCCGGACATTACCGGCGAGGTGCGCTTCAAGGATGTGACCTTCGGCTATGAAGAGGGCATCAACGTGCTGGAGCACATGAGCCTGCATGTGAAGGCCGGGGAAAGCATTGCCCTGGTGGGCCCCACAGGCGCCGGCAAGAGCACCGTGGTGAACCTGCTGTGCCGCTTTTACAACTTGAACAGCGGCGCCATTACCCTGACGGATGAAAACGGCGTGGAGCACGACATTACGGATGTCACCATTCACAGCCTGCGCACCCAGCTGGGCATTATGCTGCAGGACAGCTTCATCTTCTCCGGCACCATTATGGATAACATCCGCTATGGCCGGCTGAATGCCACGGAGGAGGAGATCCGCGCCGCTGCCAAAATGGTGCGCGCCGATGACTTCATCAGCGAAATGCCCCAGGGTTACATGACCCCCGTGAACGAGCGGGGCAACCGCCTTTCCCAGGGGCAGAAGCAGCTGGTGTCCTTTGCCCGCACCCTGCTCAGCGATCCCCGCATCCTCATCCTAGACGAGGCAACCTCCTCCATCGACACCAAGACGGAAAAACTGCTGCAGGAGGGTATCCAGGCACTTTTGAAGAACCGGACTTCCTTCATCATTGCTCACCGGCTTTCCACCATCAAGAACTGCGACAGGATCCTCTACATTTCCAACAAGGGCATTCTGGAATCCGGCAGCCACGATGAACTGATGGCCAGGCACGGCGCGTACTACGAGCTGTATACCGCCCAGGCCCGCGACCAGGGCGTGGAGGACTGATTTTTCTCCAAAAAAAGGCTTGACCGGTTGTTACTATCGCATGGTATGATAGGGATAGAATCATCCAGCAAGGAGTGACACATCATGCGCAAGAACTTTGGCGCCAAGGCCCTTTTGTACCCCCAGCCGGTGTTCATCATCGCCACCTATAACGATGACGGCACGGCGGATGCCATGAATGCTGCCTGGGGCGGCATCAGCGAAAGCGATGAGATTTCCATGTGCATCAGCGCCGATCACCGCACCACTGCCAATGTGCTCAAGCGCAAGGCCTTCACCGTCAGCATGGGCACGGCGGACACGGTGGCTGCCTGCGACTATGTGGGCATCGTATCCGCCCAGGAGGAACCGCGCAAGCTGGAAAAGGCCGGCTTTCACCCGGTGGAAAGCGCATTTGTGGATGCGCCGCTGCTGGCGGAGCTGCCCATGGCCCTGGAATGCCAGCTGGTAAGCTATGATGCGGAAAGCTGCCGCATGGTAGGCCGGGTGGTGAACGTGTGCGCGGAGGAGAGCATCCTGACCGATGGGCAGATTGACCCTGCCAAGCTGCGGCCCATCACCTTCGACAGCGTGAACAGGGCCTATCTGGTGCTGGGCGAAAAGGTGGGCAATGCCTTTGCCGATGGCGCCAGCCTGAAGTGAGGAACAAGCCAATGATTTACACCAACTTTCAAGGAGAGAAGCTCTCCATGCTGGGCTTTGGCGCCATGCGCCTGCCCACCCTGGAAAACGGGCAGGTGGATGAAGCCCTGGTGACCCGAATGGTGGACTGCGCCCTGGCCCATGGGGTAAACTATTTCGATACGGCCTACCCCTACCACGCCGGCACATCGGAGCTGGTGATAGGCCGGGTGCTGGCCCGGCACCCCCGGGAATCCTTCTGCCTGGCTACCAAATACCCCGGTCACCAGATCAGCCAGCGCTACGACCCGGCTGCGGTGTTTGAGGATCAGCTGAAGAAATGCGGCGTGGACTATTTCGACTACTACCTGCTGCACAACGTGTATGAGAACTCCATCGGCATCTACCTGGATCCCCAGTGGGGCATTCTGGACTACTTCAAGGAGCAGAAGCGCCTGGGGCGCATACGCCACCTGGGTTTCTCCACCCACGGGGGCCTGGACTGCCTGCGTGCCTTCCTGGACGCAGCCGGGGACGACATGGAATTCTGCCAGATTCAGCTGAACTGGCTGGACTGGACGCTGCAATCCGCCAAGGATAAGGTGGCCTTGCTCAACGCCCGGCACATCCCCATCTGGGTGATGGAGCCTGTCCGGGGCGGGCGCCTGTGCACCCTGGATGAAGCGGACGAGAAGGTTCTCCGTGCCCTGCGGCCAAAGGAGAGCATTCCGGCCTGGGGTTTCCGCTTCCTGCAGGATATTCCCGGGGTGACCATGGTGCTTTCCGGCATGTCCACCATGGCGCAGATGCAGGAAAACCTTACCACCTTCGAGACCCGGGCACCCCTTTCCCCGGCGGAAAAGGAAGCGCTTTTCTCCATTGCAGAAGGCATGAAGAACGCCGTGCCCTGCACCGGCTGCCGCTATTGCACCGATCAGTGCCCCATGGGGCTGGACATCCCCCTGATGATGGGCGTGTGCAGCGAGCTGCGCTTTACCCCGGTGGTAAACGCCAGCATGCGCCTGGAATACCTGCCCCGGGACAAGCAGCCCTCTGCCTGCATTGGCTGCGGCGCCTGCGCGCAGATGTGCCCCCAGAAGATCAGCATTCCCGATATCATGACCGAGCTGAATGCCAAGCTGCAATCCATCCCCAAGTGGGCGGACATCTGCCGCCAGCGGGAAGAGGAGCAGAAAAAGCTGCAGCAGGCATAATAAAAGGCAGTTCCCGAAAACAAACGGGGACTGCCTTTTGCTTACCCCGCATCAATGCCGTTTTTCTGCAGGCCTTCCACAAAGGCCTTTGGCAGCGGGGCGGTGAAGGTCATGCGCTGGAGGGTGGCGGGGTGGGTGAAGGTGAGGGAATAGGCGTGGAGCATTAGCCGGGGTACCTTGGCGCCCCGGGGACTGCCGTAGATGGGATCGCCGCACACCGGGTGGCCCAGGTGCTTCATGTGTACGCGAATCTGATGGGTGCGCCCGGTGAGGATGTGCACATCCGCCAGCGTCACCCCGCGGCCCCGGGAAAGCACCTGCCAATCGGTGACGGCTTCACGGCCTTCCGGGTCAACGGCCATTTTCTTGCGGTCTTTCTTGCTGCGGGCAATGGGGGCATCCACCCGGCCGGCGTCCTCCTTCAGAATGCCGTCCACCAGGGCGCGATAGTGCTTTTCCATGGATCTGTCCTGCAGCTGTTGGCTCAGGGCCAGCTGAGCGGCATCGTTTTTAGCTACCAGCAGCAGGCCGGAGGTATCCTTGTCCAGCCGGTGAACAATGCCGGGCCGCAATTCACCGCCGATGCCGCCCAGGCTGTCCAGGTGGTGCAGCAGGGCGTTGACCAGGGTGCCGTCCTCGTTGCCGGCGGCAGGGTGCACCACCATGCCGCAGGGTTTCACCACCACAGCCAGGTCGCTATCCTGGTAGAGGATTTCCAGGGGGATGTCCTCCGCCTGGGGCACGGCGGGCCTGGGCGCGGGCACGGTGAGAATTACCTGCTGGCCCGGCCTGGCCTTGGTGCCGGCCTTCTTTTCCGGCCTGCCATCCAGGGTGCACAGGCCCTGCTCCATCAGCGATGCCACCCGGGAGCGGGTCAGCCCGGTGACCTCCGCCAGCAAAACATCCAGCCGCCGCCCATCGCCTGCGGCCTCATACCTTTGTAGTTCCATCCTTCTTGCTCCAATCCTGCGGCCGGAACAAAAGCGACCAGGCCATCAGCACGCAGCCAATGGTTAGGGCGCTGTCCGCCACGTTGAAAATGGCAAACTGCACGAAAAGCAATTCAATCATGTCCACCACATAGCCGAAAAGCAGCCTGTCCAGCATGTTGCCGGCAGCGCCGCCCAGCATCAGCATGGCGGCAATGGCGGCGGGCCTGCCCAGGCGGTAGCGCCCCAGCACCATGGCGCCCAGCACCATGCACGCCCCGCTGAAAATTCCCAGCAGCCACGGCCTGCCGGAAAGCAGGCTGAAGGCCATGCCGGTGTTTTCGGCATAGCGCAGGCCCAGCACACCGGGGATGACCGCAACAGCCGCCGTAAGGTGCCTGGCGGCCAGCTTGCTGAGCTGATCTGCCGCCAGCACCAGGGCGGCGATCCAGGTATATTTGCGCATAGCTACTCCAATCTCCGCTGCACAATGGTGACAATCTGCGCCAGGAAATCCCCAATCAGGGGCAAGTTCTGCTCTGCCAGGCGGCGCAGGAGCACCACCAGCACGGCGCCCAGCACCGTGAAGCCAATGGCCATGCCCACGCCCCGGGCCAGCCCGGAAAGAAACTGGTTGCGCAAAAGCCTGCGCCTGTCGTTCACATAGGCGATGTATTCCGCCAGGCGCAGCCGCTCCAGCCGGGTTACGCAGGCCTCCAGCCGCCCAAGAAGCGCCTGGGCGCATTCCTTCACCATGATACACCTCCGCCGCATATTTGACAACCGAATATGGCGCTTTCATCTTGATTTTTCCCATGGTTTCCGATACAATGCATAATAAAGAAACACATCCGCGACAGGAGGAATATTCATGACGAACACAGTCAAGTGGCAGCGCATCCGCTACATGCCCGGAACGCCCCTGGGGGCGGACGGCCGCCGGGTGACCGGCTGCCAGGCGCATATTGACCTCTCCCGCCGGGCCGGCGCGGAAGGCATGGTGCTTCTGAAAAACCAGGGCGCCCTGCTGCCCTTTGCCCGGGGCACCAGGCTGGCGCTGTTTGGCAAGGGCACCATCGACTATGTGAAGGGCGGCGGCGGCAGCGGCGATGTGACCGTGGCCTACATCCGCACCCTGGCCCAGGGCCTTTCGCAGAAGCAGAACGAGGGCAAGGTGGAGCTGTTCGCCCCCCTGATTGACTACTACACCCAGTACATGCAGCAGCAGTACGCCCAGGGCCAGGATCCGGGCCGCTGCCCGGAGGCACCCTTGCCCCAGGATTTGCTGGCCCAGGCCCGTGCCTTTACGGACACGGCGGTGATCAGCATCTGCCGCTTTTCCGGCGAAGGCTGGGACAGAACCGGCACAGCCTATGACGGGGATTTCTACCTCAGCCGCGAGGAGGAGGCCATGGTGCAGGCCGTGCAGGCAGCCTTCCCCCGGGTAGCCGTGGTGCTGAACTCCGGTGGTATGATGGACACCCTGTGGTTCAAGAACAATGCAGGCATTCAGGCGGCGCTGCTCAGCTGGCAGGCGGGCATGGAGGGCGGCCTGGCCACGGCGGATGTGCTGGTGGGCGATGTGTGTCCTTCCGGGCATCTGGTGGATACCTTTGCCAGGGATTTCGCCGCCTATCCTTCCTCCGATACCTTTAACGAGTCCGAGGACTATGTGACCTACAACGAGGACATTTTTGTGGGTTACCGCTATTTCGAAACCATTCCCGGTGCGGCAGAAAAGGTGTGCTATCCCTTTGGCTACGGCCTGAGCTATACGGATTTCTCCATCAGCGCCCAGGCCGGGGCGGAGGATGGCAGCATTGTGGTGCTGGCCCGGGTGACCAACACCGGCGCCATGGCCGGCAAGCAGGTGGTGCAGGTGTACTGCCAGGCGCCCCAGGGCAAGCTGGGCAAGGCCCGCCGGGTGCTGGTGGGCTTCGCCAAGACCAGGCTGCTGGATCCCGGTGAAAGCCAGACCCTACGCATGGTTATCGCCCCCTATACCTTCGCCAGCTATGACGATGTGGGCGCAGTGAGCCGCTCGGCCTGGGTGCTGGAGAAGGGTGACTACACCTTCTTTGTGGGCAGCAGCGTGCGGGACGGACAGGTGCTGCCCTTCACCTACACGGTGGAGGCGGACCGGGTGCTGCAGCAGCTGACCGCCCGGTGCCAGCCCAGGCAGGTGAACTGGCGGCTGCTGGCGGATGGCTCCCATGCCCCGGTGGAGAACCTTCCTCTCCTGCCCAAGCCCGGCATCGACCCGGAAGTGCCCTGCAACCAGCCTGTGGAAATGCTGCCCAACGCCACGCTGACGCCCCCGGCGGAGCATAGCTTTGACCAGGTGGCCCAGGGGAAGATTTCCCTGGATGCGTTTATGGAAAGCCTGACCATGGAGCAGATGGTGTACCTGCTGGGCGGCCAGCCCAACAGGGGCATTGCCAACACCAGCGGCATTGGCGGGCTGAACAGCCACGGCATTCCCTGTGCCATGACGGCGGATGGCCCGGCGGGCCTGCGCATCAACAAGGAGTGCGGCGTGAACACCACCGCCTTCCCCTGCGCCACCCTGCTGGCCTGCACCTGGAACGAGGAGCTGGTGGCCCAGGTGGGCACCGCCGCCGCCCTGGAGGTGAAGGAAAACGGCATTGCCAGCTGGCTGGCACCGGCCATGAACATCCACCGCAACCCCCTGTGCGGCAGAAACTTTGAGTATTACGCGGAAGACCCCCTGCTGGCAGGCCGCATGGCAGCCGCCATGGTGAAGGGCGTGGAAAGCCAGGGTGTGGCAACCTCCATCAAGCATTTTGCCTGCAATAACAAGGAGGTCAACCGCCTGGACAGTGATTCCCGCCTGACCGAGCGTGCCCTGCGGGAAATCTACCTGAAGGGTTTCGAGATTGCCGTGAAGGATGCCCAGCCCATGACCCTGATGACCTCCTACAACATCATCAACGGCATCCGCGCCTCCGAAAACTATGACCTGCTGACGGGCATCCTGCGGGAGGAATGGGGCTACAAGGGCCTTGTCACCACCGACTGGGGCGCCCACAGCATGCAGTATCGCGAGCTGGCTGCCGGCAACGACATCAAAATGCCTGCAGGCAGCCCGGAGCATACCCTGCGGATGGTGCAGGAAGGCAAGCTGGATGCCGGCTGCGTTCGCACCAGCGTCCGCCGGCTGCTGGAAATGCTGCTGAGGCTGGACTAAGATAAACAAACAGGGCCTGCTGCGAAGTGCGGCAGGCCCTGTATTTATGCCTTTAGGTACGGCAGCAGCCGTGGCTCCTGGCGCATCATGTCCGCCACCAGGCCAGCCATGGCCCGGGCGCCCTGGGCGTTGAAATGGGTGCAGTCGTCATGACCGTTGGGGTAGTCCGGATTTTCGCCAGGCTCGATGTGGACGAATAGCCGGGCGGTTTCCTCCATCCCCAGGGAAAGGAAGAGCCGGCGGCTGGCCATTTCCAGGTCCAGGCAGGGGATGCCCAGCTCCCGGGCCACCAGCTTGGCGGCATAGGGGTAGGCGGCGTGGGAGTAGAGCAGAAACGTGCCCGAGTATGCCCGGCGGGACACGGGGGTGACCAGCACCGGCAGAGCGCCTTTGTCCAGGGCGGCGCGGCAGTACAGGCGCAGAAAGTCCTGATAGCTGCTGTCCGCATCGGTGTGGCGGGCGGGATCGTCCTTTTCGTCGTTGTGACCAAACTGGATCAGCAGCAGGTCGCCGGGCTGCAGGGCATCGCACACGGGGGCAAAGCGGCCCTCATCGTAAAAGCTGCGGGAGCTGCGGCCGCTGATGGCATGGTTGCACACCTGCACGCCGGGTGCGGCGTGCTCCGGCATGGCCCAGCCCCAGCCCCGGAAGGGAGCGTGGAAGTTATCCACGGTGGAATCGCCAATGATGAACATGGTGGGCATGGGCAGGCTCCTTTCGTTACCCCAGCGCCTCGTTGGCTGTTTCGTTCTGCATTTGCTGCCACAGGTCGCGCTGGCCCTCCAGCAGGGTTGCCGGGCTGCCGGGCAGGCCGGTGGGATCGAAGGAAACAGAAAGATTCAGGTACACGGCGGCGTAGGGGGTGCCCAGCAGGTCGATGGGCTGCTCCAGCCGGCCCGTTTGCCCCAGAAAGTTCTTGCGGCCCAGCTGCTGGGCCTCCAGGGCGGTGGTGGCCACCTGCACGCTGGCCTTGTCAATGCTGCCATCCACACCGGGGTTCAGCTGGGCCGAAACGGTTAGCTGCCCGCCGCTGATGGTGAAGGTGGCTGTGCCAATCTCATAGGCATTGCTGGCGTGGAGCGCCACCGTCAGGGAGCGGCCCTCCAGGGCGGCAGTGTCCAGCAGGGTGGCGGATTTCCAGCCGCTGGTGCCGGTAAGCTCCTGCAGGGGAAGGCCCACGGAGCACACCGCATTGGCAATCAGCCGCGGCATCACCCGCTGAACGGGAAAGGCATAGCCCTCGTCCCCCACCCACAGGGAAACGTGATAGGTGGTGGTGCTGCCATCGAGCCGCAGGTAAATATCCTCGGAGCGGAAGGTACCGCCGCACACGCCGTAATCCCGCTGGTAGATCAGCCCGCCTTGGGCATCGGCAATGCTCAGGGTGACGGAAGCGCCATCTGCCGGGCAGGTCACGCGCAGGTAGCTGCGGTCGGAGGTCAGGGCGTTGGCGGCATCCCAGGCATTTTCGGCAATGTCCGGGGCGCTGACAACAAACACATCCTCCTGCCCCATGGCGGAGGCGCTGCACAAAAGCGCCGCCAGGCACACAAGCAGGGACAGTAGCTTCTTCATGGAAAAGGATCACCTCGCTTGGGGGTTGTTTTCACCAACATAACGCAGGAGAAGCCCCCGTTCTTCCAAAGAAAAAGAAATTTACACAGGCGCCGGACTTATTCCACGCCGATGCGGGTGCAGGGAACGCGGCCGCTGACCAGGTCGCTCAGGCGGTGGCGGGCATGACCGATGATCACCGTGGTGCCGCTGCGGACGGACTGGAGGGCGTATTCCAGCTTGGCCCGGGCGCCATTGGCACCGGCACGGCTGGCGCCCACGCAGTTGGCCTGCAGGGCGCGGACGGCGGCCTCCACCTGTGCAACGGTTTTGCCGGTCACATCCCGGACAAGGGTGGATGGGTCAGCCGGGTTCTGGTAAATGCCCTCGGTGGAGGTCATCAGCACCAGGGTTTTGGCGCGAACTAGGTTGGCGATCACGGCGGCGGTTTCATCGTTATCCACGCATTCGTGCACCTCGCCGCCCTGCTTGCGGCGGGCAGCCAGCTCCATTTTGCGGTTCTCCTCGTCGGACACGGGGTCGTTGTAATTCACAATGGGAATGGTGCGCTGCTGGGCGGCGCGGATCAGCAGGCGGCGGATGTGCTCCCGCTTTTCCGCATCGTTGAAGTGGGTGTGCTCCACCAGCAGCTGGCGCACGCCGTATTCCGGGGGAATGAACTGGCGGTAGTTCTGCATCAGGATGCTCTGGCCCTGGGCGGCATAGTCGGTTTTGTCCTGCTCCGGGTCACCATCCAGCTCGTGGCCGGTGCGCTTGATGTAGTCCAGCCGGCCAATCTCCGTGGCGCCGGAGGTGACCCAGATCATCCCCGGCTTCAGCTCTGCCCCCAGGCGGGAGAAGATGTTGTAATCAATGTCCTGGTCCTCCTTGCGGATCAGCGCCATGGAGCCGATCTTGCCCACCAGGTCGAATTGGAAATCCATACCCTGACACCTCCATCAGCAGCCCATGCGGCGCATGATTTGCTCCAGGCTGTTCAGTCCGGCGTAATAGCCATTGTTGTTGTTGAGGATAAAGTCTGCCGCAGCCCGGTAGGTGTCAATGCGCTGGTGGTACAGCCGCTCCACCTCGCCCAGGCCCTTTTGGGCCAGCAGCGGGCGGCGATCCAGCTTAATGTCCCCCATAATGTCCTCCAGGGGGCGGTCAATCAGCACAATGACGCCAAAGTTGCGCATGATGTCCCGGTTTTCCTCCCGCAAAACGGTGCCGCCGCCGGTGGAAACCAGGCTGGGCTGCTCCCGGGTCAGCTGGATGAGGGTGTTGGTTTCCGCATTGCGGAAGGCCTGCTCGCCATAGCGCTCAAAGATGTCGGTCACGGAGCAACCCACGCTATCGGTAATGCGGCGATCCATGTCCACATAGGGTATGCGCAGGGTGGAGGCCACCTTTTTCCCCAGGCTACTTTTGCCGCAGCCGGGCATGCCGATGAGAAACACATGGCGCTCAAGCATGGCCTTCCGCCTCCTTCAGGATGCGCTGCTGCTCCTGCCGGCTCAGGCGCATAATCTCCTCATACAGGGCGCAAACGCTGCCTGCCAGGCGGGGATTTTCCAGCATGGCGGCCCGTGAGGCCAGCACCTGGGCCTCCCGTGAGGCGTCCAGCACGGGCAGGCCGTGGGCCAGCTTGTATGCTGCCACCTGGGCGGAAAGAGCCATGCGCCTTTCAAACAGGTGAACCATGTCCCTGTCCACGGCGTCCAGCTCCCGGCGGATGTCCTCCAGCTCTCTCATATCCATTCCTCCTTAAGGCTCCTGGGCCATTGCCAGGGTGAAGGCAAAGGCGGCGCCCTCTTGCGTGTCCAGCAGCTGCAGGGATTGCCCGTGCATGTCCATAATCCGCTGGCAAATGCTCAGCCCCAGGCCGGTGCCCTTGCCGGCGGTGTGCGCCCTGTCGGCAGTGAAGAAGCGCTCAAACACCCGCGCCCTGTCCTCTGGGGCAATGCCCACGCCGTTGTCTGCCACGGTGACGGTGCAGGTACCTTTGTCCGCCCGGGTGGTCAGGGTGATGCGGCCTGACTGGGGGGTGAACTTGATGGCGTTGTCCAGCAGGTTGACCACCACCTGCTCAATGCGGTCGCTGTCGGCATGCACCAGGCAGGGTTCCGGCTGGAAATCACAGTCGATTTCCATCTGCTTGCTTTCCAGGTCGTTCACCCGGCGAATGATGGCCCGGCGCAGCATCTCGTTGATATCGAAATCGGTGCAGTCCAGGGCGGCATCGTCCCGCTCCAGGCGGGAAAGGGCCAGCAAATCGCCAATGAGCTTGGACAGGCGGCGGGTTTCGTCGCTAACCAGCGCCAGGTATTTGCCGTGCTCCTCCGGGGGGATGGTGCCATCCTCCATGCCCTCCACAAAGCCGCGGATGGAGGTCATGGGGCTGCGCAGCTCGTGGCTCACATTGGCCACAAACTCCCGCCGGCTGCCTTCCACCTCGGACAGCTTGCCAGCCATGCTGTTGAAGGCGGCGGACAGCTCGGTAATCTCCGGGCTGCCGGTTTCCGTGGACACCCGCACATCAAAATTGCCATCCGCCATGGCCCGGGCGGCGCTGGTTACATCGCTCAGGGGTTTCATCACGGAGCGAACGTAGAAGAACACCAACGTTGCCGCCAGGCTGACAGCCGCCATAGCCACGGAAATGGTCTGGGGGATCATAGCCATCAGCCCGCCCTCGATCACCTGGGTGCCTGTCTGGATCAGCACAGCGCCCAGCACGGTGTCGTTCTGCACAAAGGGCACGCCCACCATAAAGGCCGGATCGCCGCCGATGGGCAGGCGCAGGGCCACCTCCTGGCCGGAAAGCACCGCCGCCAGCGCCATGCTCAGCTCCTGCCCGTCCAGGGAATCCACAAAATCAGGGTCTTCAGCGTAGGCGGTGCGCATGTTGTCCATAATCCGTCCGCGGCGGTCAACCACCAGGATGTAAGCGCCGTAGTCCTTGTAAACCTCTTCGGATTTCCAGCGGATGTAGTCCATGGTGGAGTCGCTTTCGCCAAAGAGGATGCCCACGGAGCTGGCGGAATTCTGCGCAGCCAGGTAGGCAATCTCCCGGGCTTCCTTCATCAGGGCGTCCATGCGGCTGGAAATCTGCTGGCTGCGCAGCCGCAGATAGCTGATGCCGGAAAGGCCCACCGTAACCAGCAGGATCACGGCGGTAACCATGCCCATAATGCGGGAGAACATGTCCCGTTCCTGTCGAATCATAGCGTCACTTCATTTCAAACTTATAGCCCACGCCCCATACCGTGCGGATACACCAGCCGTGCTTTTCACATTCGGGCAGCTTTTCCCTCAGGCGCTTGATGTGTACGTCCACCGTGCGGCTGTCGCCATAAAAGTCGAAGCCCCATACCTGCTCCAGCAGCTGCTCCCTTGTGAACACCTGGTTCTGGTGGGAGGCCAGGAAGTACAGCACTTCCAGCTCCTTGGGGGGCATTTCCACCTTCTCGCCCTGGTAGCAGACCTCGTATTGGGAAAGGCTCACCGTCAGGCCGGGGAAAGCCAGGGTGTCGGTCTTTTCCTCTTCGCTGCCCTGGGTGCGGCGGAGCACAGCCTTCACCCGGGCCACCAGCTCCTTGGTATCGAAGGGTTTGGTGATGTAGTCGTCCGCGCCCAGCTCCAGGCCCAGCACCTTGTCGAAGGTTTCGTCCTTGGCGGTGAGCATGATGATGGGAATGCTGCTGGTTTTCCGCACGGCCTTCAGCACCTGCCAGCCGTCCATGCCGGGGAGCATCACGTCCAGGAGCATCAGGTCCGGGGGCAGCTTGCGGAAAAGGGCCAGGGCATCATCGCCCCGGTCGGCGGTTTTCACTTCAAAGCCTTCCTTTTCCAGGTAAAGCTGCACCAGGCGGGAGATGTTGGGGTCGTCATCCACCAATAAAATATAGGGCTTGTCCTTCATAAAATCAATACCTCCGTGGGTTGGTTCAGGTCAGCCAGCCTTTTTCCAGGCGGGCACACAGCTCATACAGGGCGGTGCGGTTGCTGTCGTAGGTCAGGCGTGGGGCAGCCTCATCAGGAGAAAGCCACACCACCGCATTGTGCTCGTGGGAAAGCTGAATTTCCTCCGGCTGCATGGGTACCGCAAAGCAGTGCTCCGGCACCACCAGAATCCGCTCATCCCATTGAGGCTGGTGGTAAATATCCGCCCGAATGGATGCTACGCTGTCCAGCGGATATAACTTCTCTGCCCGATGTCCGGTTTCCTCCCATAGCTCACGCAGCGCTGCCTGCATGGGCGTTTCAGTATCCTCGCCGCCGCCGGAAACGAACTGCCACGCATCCCTGTCTGCCCGGTGGCACACCGCCACCAGCAGACCCTCCGGCGTTTGCTGAAAGGGAAGAATCAGTACCTGAAAAGGTGCCCGCATGGGATGACCTCCTTTGGCGAAAAAAACAACGTTCCTGTACCGTGCTCCCGCTTGGCTGGCGCACAAAACGCACCGAAAAACGGGATTCTTAAGGGATGAAATCCCTTAAGCAGGATTCTTAAGGGCGGCGCCCTTAAGCGGAGTCCAGAGGCAGCGCCTCTGGCAGGAGTGCAGAGGGCGGCGCCCTCTGCCCCCGTGGTTACTTCAGCGTGACCACCGTTACGCCGTCCTCGCCTTCGCCGTAAACGCCCAGACGGTATTCTTTCACCAGCAGGTGGCGCTTCAGGTGCTGCTGGATGCCGGAGCGGAGCACGCCGGTGCCTTTGCCGTGGATGATTTGCACCTCGTTCAGGCCGGCCATGACGGCTTCGTTCAGGTATTGGTCAACGGCGGCAATGGCCTCCTCCAGCATCATGCCGCGCACATCACATTCCATGGACACGGTGCGGGTCATGGCGCCGGTTTGGGTGCGGACGCTGGCCTTGGGCTTGGGCGCAGGCTGCTTCACCAGCCGCAGCTGGCTCAGGTGGGCCTTGAACTTCATCACTCCGGCCTGCAGTTCCACCTCGCCCTTGGCGTTGGGGGCGGAGAGCACCGTGCCTTGGCTGCCCAGGGTCAGTATCTCCACCCGGTCGCCGGGCTTGACGGTCTTGGGCGGCGCAGTGACGGTATCCACCTTCTGCACCAGGCCTTCGGAAAGGTTGTCAATGCTCTTTTCCAGCTGGCGGCGCAGGGCGGCGGCGTCATTGTCCGGAGCGGCGTTTTTCTTCATTTTCTTCAGGTCGGTCAGGATGCCTTCGGCTTCCCGGCGGGCGTTTTCCAGCACACGGCGGGCATCCTCCCGGGCCTTGCGCATGGAGGTTTCCCGCTTTTCCTCCATTTCGCGGCGGAGCTTTTCGGCCTCGTCCCGCAGGCGGGTGGTTTCCCGGGCGGCCTGGGCTGCCAGCTCCCGCTCCTTTTCGGCTACCTGCCGGTGGTATTCCGCATTGGCAATCACATCTTCAAAGCGGATGGACTCGCTGGTCAGCAGCTCCTTGGCGGCATCGATCAGGTTTTCTGGCAGGCCCAGCTTGCGGCTGATTTCAAAGGCGTTGGACTTGCCCGGCACGCCAATGGACAGCCGGTAGGTAGGCCGCAGGGTTTCCACATTGAACTCCACCGAGGCATTCTCCACACCCTTGGTGGACAGGGCAAAGGCCTTCAATTCGCTGTAATGGGTGGTGGCCAGGGTGCGCACGCGGATGTGCAAAAGCCGGGTCAGGATGCTCTGGGCCAGGGCGGCGCCCTCGGTGGGGTCGGTGCCGGCGCCCAGCTCGTCAAAGAGCACCAGGTCGTGGGGTGTGACCTCATGCATGATGGTGACAATGTTGGTCATGTGGCTGGAGAAGGTGGACAGGCTCTGCTCAATGGACTGCTCATCGCCAATATCGGCAAACACCTGCCCGAAGACAGCCAGCTCCGTGCCAATGTCGGCAGGAATCTGCAGGCCGGCCTGGGCCATCAGGGTGAACAGGCCCACGGTTTTCAGGGTAACGGTTTTGCCGCCGGTGTTGGGACCGGTGATGATCAGCGTGGTGAAGTCCCTGCCCATCCACAGGTTGGAGGGTACCACCCGGTCGGCGGGGATCAGCGGATGCCTGCCGCGGATGATGTTGATGTATCCCTCCTGGTTCAGCTTGGGGGTCACGGCGAACATGTCCCGGCTGAGAAGCCCCTTGGCAAAGATGAAGTCCAGCTGGGCAAGGGTGTCAATGTCCTGGCGGAGCTGGGCGGCATAGGGCGCCACCTGGGCGGACAGGGCGGCAAGAATGCGCTCGATCTCCGCCTGCTCCTTCAGCTCCCACTGCTTCAGCTCGTTGCCCATTTCCACCGCTGCCATAGGCTCGATAAACAGGGTTGCGCCGGAGGTGGACTGGTCGTGCACCAGGCCGGGCACATTGCTGCGGTATTCCGCCTTCACCGGCAGCACATAGCGGTCGCTGCGCATGGTGATGATGGGATCCTGCAGGTATTTGGCAAAGCTGGGATTGTGAATCATCTGGTTCAGCCTGTCCTTGATGCGCTCGGTGGCGCCCCGCAGGTGACGGCGGATGTTCATCAGCTCGGCAGAGGCCCTGTCGGCAATTTCATCCTCGGAAAGAATGGCATCGGAAATATCCTGCTCCAGCGTGCGCAGAGCGCACAGGCCCTGGGCCAGCTGGGTCAGGATGGGGGTGTTCTGCCTGTCGGTCACAAGGGCACTGCGGGCCGTGCGGGCGGCGCGGAGCAGTTCCGCAATGGACAGCAGAGCCTTGGGGGAAAGGGTGGCGCCCTTGTCCGCCAGGGCCAGCGCCGGGCGCACATCGGGGAAGCCCACCAGGGGGTGAGCGCCAACATAGGTCAGGATGACGGCGGCTTCCTCGGTTTCCTGCTGCCAGAGCTGCACTTCCGCCAGGTTGCTGGAAGGCACCAGCGCCTGGCAGCGCTCGGCACCCATGGGGGTCAGGGCCTTGGCAGCCAGCAGATCGCGGATTTTGGTAAACTCCAGTACGCGGAGGGTTTTCTCGTTCATCATAGAAGTTCCTTTATTCAACAGGTCGGTTCCAGTGGCCGGAGGTGGCGCCTTCGCCGCCCTCCAGGGTCAGTTCAATCAGGGGCGCATACCCGGCGGCCTTCACCCGGGAAAGGTTGTCCGTGGGCAAGGCGTTCATCAGCCGCACCAGGCAGCCTTCCGGCAGGCGCTGGCGCAAAAGCGGAAAGGCCACGCCCTTGCGGTCAATCAGCGCGGTGCCTTCCAGTGCATTGGGGGAATGCTCGTCACACATGCGGCAGGCGGCGTGACCGCTGCGCAGGCCCAGCAGGGTGCGTGCCGGGCAGTGGTGCAGCAGCATCAGCTGCGCATGCCCGCAGGCTGGCACCCGAATGGGCGGCTGACCAGCCATCAGGGTGGCAAGCTCGCCGCCGGAAAGCTCAGGCGAGGCGGTGGCAAAGGTGTAGCCTTGCTCCAGCAGGAAGGCGGCGGCCTGGCGGTTCATTACCGGAATGCCGCTGCCCGCGCCAAAGGGTACGCCCCAGTCCAGGCCCAGCTGCCCCACGCTGCCCAGCACCACGCCGCCCAGGCGGCTGGCGTGCTCCGTCACCAGGCGGCGGAGCATGTGCAGGGTGGCTTCCTGGCAGGCCATGGGCAGGTGGAGCCAGGTGCCCTGCGGCAGGGCGGCAAGGCCTTTGCCCAGGGCGTCTTCCCGGAAGTCCTCGGGGTACCAGCAGGCCAGGCCGTCCTTGACGGCAGAAACCTGCGCCAGCGTGCGGCACACGGTCATTTGCGGCAGGTCAGCGCAGGGAAGGTTTGCTTCCGGTGCAGGCAGTTCCCTTCCGGCCGGGCGGGAAAAGGCTTCACTGCGCTGCCGGGACAGCTGCTCAAGGGTCTCCCGGCGCAGGGCGTTCAGGGCGGAAACCGGCACAAAGGCACCCTCTGTTTCCACGGCAAGGCCGTGCAGGGCGAAGGGGGTGTCGCCGGTTTTCTCCAGGCTGCGGCGGGCGTCCTCCTGCGTCATGGCGCGGCTTTTGGCAGGCTGCACCGTTTCGCCCTGCACCACCGCCACGCTGGTGCCATCGGTGGCGGTCAGGGTCAGGGGCTGACCGGGAAAGGCGGAAAGCAGCATATCGCAGGGAATGGGCGGGATGCTCAGGCTCCGGGCCTGCGCCAGCTGCGTGGCGGAGGTCAGGCGCACCACCATATCACCGGCGGCAGCGCGCATGTCCGGGCGCAGGCGCAGCACGGCAATTTCCCCTGCTGCGGCATCCTTGCCGGCGTAAATCATCTCGTGGTCTTCGTTCCCGTGGCGGATCTGCAGTCCATCCCCATCCGCCAGGGGCAGCGCCAGCCGCAGCCGGGCCAGGCGACCGCTGACGGCTTCAATCCGCCCAAGGGGCACGCCGCCGTGGCTGACACGGGCAGGGTCAATGACGGCGGCATCCTCCGCGCCCAGGGCGTACCCGGGCATGAACCCGCCCCGCTGGAAGATTTGCAGCAGGCTCTGCATTTCATCCTCTGTGGCAGGCGCGCCGTCAATCCCCCGGCGGTAGCTGCCTGCCACCACCGCCACATATTCCGGGCGCTTCAGCCGGCCTTCGATTTTCACCGAGGCCACACCGGCCTTTTCCAGCAGGGGAAGCGCATTCCGCAGGCAAACATCCCTGGGGGAAAGCCACGCACCCCGCTGCCCGCGATAGGTGTAGGGCAGGCGGCAAGGCTGGGCGCAGCGGCCGCGGTTGCCGCTGCGGCTGCCAATCATGGAGGAAAACAGGCACTGCCCGCTGGTGCCCACGCACTGGGCGCCATGACCGAAAACTTCGATCTCAATGGGCTGCCCGGCTGCCAGGGTGATTTCCTGCAGGCTGCATTCCCGTGCCAGCACAGCACGGGTCATGCCCATGTGGGCGCACCAGGCAGCGCCGGTGGCGTTGTGGATGGCCATCTGCGTGCTGGCGTGGATGGGCAAATCGGGAAAGCAGGCCCGGGCCAGGCGTAATACACCCAGATCCTGCACCAGCACGGCATCCACCCGCACATCATTCAGCAGGCGCAGCAGGGCCAGCAGCCGGGGTATCTCCTCATCCTTGATGAGGGTGTTCACCGTCACATGCACCCGCACATGGTGCAGGTGGGCAAACTGTACCGCCCGGCGCAGCTGCTCCCCGTCAAAATTTCCTGCACCGGCCCGGGCGCTGAAGGCCGAGCAGCCCAAATACACCGCGTCCGCTCCCGCAGCCACGGCCCGCTCCAGGCACTCGAAATTTCCAGCCGGCGCAAGGTTTTCCATAAGCATGCTCCTTCATGGGGACGGCAGGGACGCTGTCCCTGCACCCTGCCAGAGGCGCTGCCTCTGGACTCCGCTTAAGGGCCTTCGACCCTTAAGAATCCCGTTTTGCGGTAAATATGGCAATGGATTCTCAGCAGGTGTCACGGCACCCGCCGCTGTCCCGCGTCACGGCGAACGAAACGCCCCCAAAGAAGGGATTCTCAAGGGATGAAATCCCTTGAGCGGGATTGTCAAGGGCAGCGCCCTTGACCGGGTTTCCAAAGGGCGGCGCCCTTTGGTCATTCCTCCCGCAGCACGGCGATTTCCCGGCGCAGGCGGGAGTTTTCGTCGTGGGCGCGCATCAGCTCGTCGGCGATGTTCAGGGCGACCAGGACGGCGGCCTTGTCCACGGGCAGGCGGGCAGCCAGGGAGGTTTCGGTTATTTTGCGATCCACATAGGCGGCAACGCGGCTGATGTATTCCGGCGTGTCCGAGGACACGAGGGTGTAGTCCCGCCCGGCAACGCGGACGGTGGTTTTCTGCTTTTCCATGGCGGAAGCCTCCTGCTTGGAATGAATGAAGGCGCAGGAAAGCTGCTGCTCGCCCGCGCCTGGGGAATCACATCTGCTCGAAGGGGTAGGTTTCGCCGTTGGTTTCCACACGGATGGACTTCATCACCTGGGGTTCCAGGGGCTTATCCATGGGGTCGCGCTTCACGCTGACGATGGCATCCGCCACGTCCATGCCCTCCAGCACCTTGCCAAAGGCGGCATACTGCCCGTCCAGATGGGGGCTGTTGCTGGTCATGATGAAGAACTGGCTGCCGGCAGAGTCGGGCATCATGGAGCGGGCCATGCTCAAAACGCCATAGGTGTGCTTCAGGGGGTTGGGCACGCCATTCATGGCAAACTCGCCCTTGATGCGGTAGCCCGGGCCGCCCATGCCGGTGCCCTTGGGGTCGCCGCCCTGGATCATAAAGCCGGGAATAACCCGGTGGAAGATCAGCCCGTCATAAAAGCCGCTGTTAGCCAGAGCGATGAAATTGCCCACGGACTGGGGCGCGATATCCGGGTACAATTCACCCTTCATTTCACGGCCGTCAGCCATGGTGATGACAAAGGTAGGATTCGCCATGAGAATAGTCTCCTTTCAAGCTGGGTTCTTTTCATGTATCATCCATTATTGTACCAGCAATGCCTGTTCTTTGCAAGTATTGGGTTTCAGGATAGGATTATGCCTTCAGGAAAGGAACAATGCCCGCTTTCTTGCCGCCATTTCGTCCACCCGGGCAATGTATTGCTCAATGTTGCTCACATTTGGCCCGCGGCCGATGTGCCCTTCCTCCGGGTACACCCGCTTGGAAATGCCCCCGGCGCCCAAGGCGAGAATGTGGGTGGTTTCCTCCATGATGTCCACATTGTACTGGCAGGCGTGACCGGGCAAGGCATAGCCCACGTTTTCCTGGTTGCCCGCCATGTACTTCTGCCGGTACAGGTAATAGGGTTCCAGGCCCATGGCCCGGGCGGTTTCCAGGCCCATATGCACCATGGCGGCAGCGGTTTCCCCATCGGGCAGGGGAGCATTTTCCAGGTGCAGGCGGCTGGAATGCTTGATGGCAAGGGTGTGCACCGTGAGGCTTTCCGGGTGCAGGCGGCGGGCAGCCTCCATGGTGCGGGAAAAGTCCGCCAGGGTTTCGCCGGGCAGGCCGGCGATCACATCCATGTTGATATGCCCAATGCATGCTTCCCTTGCCATGGCATAGGCTTCCTCCACCTGGGCGGCGGTATGCGCCCGGCCAATGACGCGCAGGGTGCGGTCGTTCATGGTTTGGGGGTTGATGCTGATGCGCCCCACGCCGGAGCGGCGGATGGCCTGCAGCTTGCCGGGGGTGATGGTGTCCGGCCGGCCGGCTTCCACGGTGTATTCCATGGCACCGGGGAAAAGGGTCATCATCCTGTCCAGCAGGCGGGAAAGCTGTATTTCGGTCAGGGAGGTAGGCGTTCCGCCGCCCACATACACCGCCCGCAGCTTTTTGCCTGCCTGGCGCAAAAGCTGCGCTCCCGCTGCCATTTCACGGAAAAGGGCATCCAGGTAGGGTTCCACCAGCCGGCCTTTGCCCAGCTCGCCGCTGGAAAAGGAACAATAGGTGCAGCGGGTGGTGCAGAAGGGAATGCCGATGTACACATCCATCCAGCTGTCCTCCGGGGGCGGCAGCCGGCGCTGCACACGGACAACCTCCTGCAAAAGCTGCGCCTTTTCTTCGGTTACGTCAAAGGTGGATACCAGGCGCCGGGCGGCTTCCTCCATGGTCATGCCGGCATCCAGCGCCTCGTACAGCAAACGGGTTGGGCGGATGCCCGTCAGGCTGCCCCAGGCCGGGTGCTGGCCGGTGGTTTTCCGGCACAGGTCGTACATGGTCTGGCGGCACAGGCGGCGGGCGGCCCGCTTGCGGTGCAGCTCCCGGATGCGCTCGTCCGCTGCATCCGGCACGGGCACGGCAGCCTCTGCCTGGCTCACGCCGTCTGCCATGCGGCAGTGATAGGCGCCGGCCTCCTCCCAGGCCTCCCAGGTGAAGCGGCAGGGCGCATCCCAGGCGGCATCGGGGATTTGGAACAGCCGGGTTACGTTCATCAGCTCCGGCTGAAGGGTTTCAAGGTATTGCTTCATGTCAGCTCCCATGGCCCGGATAAATGCTGTGGGTGTCCGCCAGGGGCATCACCCGCTGCAGGGAGGCACCCATGGCGGCTGCGCTGCCGCCGGGCAGGTCGGTGCGGCCAAAGCCGTATTCAAACAGGGTATCGCCGGTGAAAAGGTGGTTGCCCACTTCATAGCACACGCTGCCAGGGGTGTGACCGGGGGTGTGGAGAACCTGCAAGGTGATGCCGGCGTAGTCCAGCACGTCCCCTTCCTGCACCAGGCGGGTGGCAGGCGGGCAGATGGTGCGGGCGCCGATCATCCAGCTTGCGTTTTTCTGAGGGTCGGAAAGCATATCCGCGTCATCCCGGTGGATCACCAGCTCGGTGCCTTCCGCCAGCAGCGCTTGTGCGGCGCCCATGTGGTCGAAATGCCCGTGGGTCAGCAAAATGGCGGCAATCCTCCGCCCGGCGCAGGCGGCGAGGATGCTCTCCGGGTCTGCGCCCGGGTCGATGACAATGCAGTCCCTGCGGTCATCCTGCCAGAGGATATAGCAGCAGGTGCCCAGCAATCCCACCGTGCGGCAAACAATGTTCAGCATATTGCCTCCGTTAAAACAGCTTGCTGGAGTCCATCAGGATGGTCACAGGGCCGTCGTTCACCAGGCTGACCTGCATGTCCGTCTGAAAGCGACCGGTTTCCACCCGGATGCCCTGGGCGCGCCAGGCTTTCACCAGCTGCTGGTAGAGGGCGTTGGCGGCCTCCGGCCTGGCGGCGGCAATGAAGCTGGGCCTGCGCCCGCCACGGGCATCGCCGTACAGGGTGAACTGGCTCACTGCCAGCATGGCGCCGCCCACATCCTTCAGGGACAGGTTCATCTTGCCGTTCTCATCCTCAAAGATGCGCAGGTTGGGCACCTTGTCAGCCATGTATTTAACATCCTTGTCGGTGTCCTCGGCGCAAACGCCGATGAGCACCATGAACCCTTTGCCAATGCGGCCCGTCTCCACTCCCTCGGAGGTTACGCTGGCCTGGGATACCCGCTGGATCACACAGCGCATGCTATCACCCCTGTACCCGATAGACGTCAATCACATCGGATTTCTTTCTCAGTTGCTTCATCACCTTGTCCACCTGGTCGCGGGAGCGAACCTCAATGGTCAGGCGGATGGCGGAGGTTTGGGTCTTCTCGTCCACGGAGGCGGAAATGGCCTTGATGGGCACGTTCATTTCGCCGATATAGGTTGCCAGCTCGCCCAGAAGGCTCACATGGTCGTAGGCCACGACCTTGATGGTGGCGTAGAAGGAGCCGGTGTTGTTGTCGGCCCAGTCCACCTCCACCTTGCGCTCCTCCTCGCCGTGGATGGCGTTGATGCACTCCGCCTTGTGGATGGTCACGCCGCGCCCGCGGGTGATGTAGCCCACAATCTCATCCCCGGGCACGGGGGAGCAGCACTTGGCAAACCGGACGGGAATGTCCATATCCTCGTTGCCTACCATGATGATGCCATGGTTGGCCCGGCTCTGGTTCACCCGCTGCTCCACCTGCTGGGGCAGGTCGTCAATTTTCACCACGGGGGCAGGCTCTTTGGCCTTCTGCTCCTCCATCAGCCGGGAAACCACATACACCGCCGCCATGCCGCCATAGCCCACGGAGCCGAAAATGTCCTCCAGCTGGGTGAAGCCGTATTTCTGCAGCATACCCTCGTAGTATTCGGGCTTCAGCAGGTCGTTCATGGAAACGCCCCGGCGCTTGCACTCCTTGTCCACCATGGTGCGGCCCAGCTCGATATTCTCCTGCTTCATTTCCTTCTTCAGGAACTGGCGGATCTTGGCCTTGGCCTGGGGTGTTTTGCAAATGCGCAGCCAGTCGGTGGACGGGCCCTTGCAGGTGGCGGAGGTCATGATCTCCACCCGGTCGCCGGTGGCAAGGGGTGTGTCCAGGGGGACGATCTTGCCGTTGATTTTCGCGCCCACGCACTTGTTGCCCACGGCGGAATGGATGCGGTAGGCAAAGTCCAGGGGTGTGGCACCCTTGGGCATGGAAATCACATCGCCCTTGGGGGTGAACAGGAATACTTCTTCTGAAAACAGGTCGGTTTTCAGCGTATCCACAAATTCCTTGCTGTCCCGTGTTTCGTTTTGCCAGTCCAGGATCTGCCGCACCCAGGTCAGCTTGCTGTCCAGGCTGCCGTCCTTGCCGCCCTCTTTATAGCGCCAGTGGGCCGCAATGCCGTATTCTGCCACCCGGTGCATTTCCCAGGTGCGGATCTGCACCTCAAAGGGCACGGGCATTTTTCTGCCGCCCACCACCGTGGTGTGCAGGGACTGGTACATATTGGCCTTGGGCACGGAGATATAGTCCTTGAACCTGCCGGGAATCTGGTTCCACAGGGTGTGCACAATGCCCAGCACCGCATAGCAATCGGGGATGGTATCCACCAGCACGCGGATGGCAATCAGGTCGTAAATCTGGTCGAAGGACTTGTTCTGCAAAACCATCTTCCGGTAGATGGAGTAGAAGTGCTTGGGCCGGCCGTCGATGTCGTAGTGCATGCCGGCCTCATCCAGCTTGGCGGACAGCTCGTCGATCACCATGCGGATGTTCTCCTGGCGCTCGGAGCGCTTCTGGCCCACCTTGTCCACCAGGTTTTGATAGCCTTCCGGGTCGATGTAGCGCAGGGACAGGTCCTCCAGCTCCTGCTTGATGGCATACACGCCCAGCCGGTGGGCCAGGGGTGCATAAATGTCCAGCGTTTCCCGGGAGATGGCTACTCGGCGGCTTTCCGGTTGGTGCTTCAGGGTGCGCATGTTGTGCAGGCGGTCAGCCAGCTTGATAAGCACCACCCGGATGTCCTTGGACATGGCAAGAATCATCTTGCGCAGGGATTCGGCCTGGGCTTCCTCCTTGTCGGCAAAGTCCAGCTTGTTCAGCTTGGTCACACCGTCCACCAGCTGGGCCACTTCGTCCCCAAACTCCTGGCGGATGGTGTCCAGGGTGATGTTCTCGCAGTCCTCCACCGTGTCGTGGAGGAGTCCCGCCGCAATGGTGGGCGGGTCGATCATCAGCTCGGTCAGGATGCTTGCCACAAAGCAGGGGTGAATGAAGTACGGCTCGCCGCTCTTGCGCTTCTGGTCTGCATGAGCCTGCTGGGCAAACTTGTACGCCTTCTCCACCAGCAGATACCCATCGCCGGGATTGTACTTCTGCACCCGGGCAATCATCTGATCCAGCGGCATCGCCTCATAGGTCTTGTAACTCACAAGCATCCTCCTTTCGGGATAGTGGGGTGTGTTGGGTGCGAGAGGGCGGCTTCTTTGCAAGAAGCCCCCTTTCGTGCTCTCCCCGAAGAACAGCGGGACTGCATTTCGCGGTTGCTTCTTAGATACTTTCGGGGATAGCAAGGTTTCGCAAATAGTGTATAACTGGGCTGTCGTCCATCCGGCACTTTACGGGCGGCAAAAGATGGACGGCATAGGGTTCCAGGGAAACCTCCGCCAAGTGAACCTGCTGGAAGGCGGTCAGGCCTGTCAGCACCTGGGGAAGGGTCATGCCGCAGTCCTGGGCCAATTGGGAGGCCATGGTGCTGCCCTGGCGCAGCCGGCGGTACAGGCTGCGGAGGGGTTCGTCCTCCAGGGCAATGCTGCGCAAAAGGGCGGCAAAAAGCGGGTTAGGCTTCAGGGCGTGGAGGCTGGCACGGGGGCAGCGGGCGGCAATGGCGGCAGCCTCGCCGGGCAGCAGGTCGCCATCCAGCAGGATAATGTGCTCCCACACATCCTGCAGGGCGTCCGACGCCGGGGCGCACAGCACCGTGTTAAAACCGCGGATATCCTTCACCCGGCCCATGGCGGCATCCGCCCGGGTGTCCACCAGCAGCGAGGCCGCCTTTTCCCGCTCGTGGGCAATCAGCAGCACGCCGCGCCCGGTTTGCATCAGTCTGCGCACAGCAGCCGGGGTGATGGGCTGGGGCGTGTGTATCTGTATATCATTCGCTGCCAGCTGGGCTATTTCCTGCAAAACACCCTGAAAAAGGGCGGCTTCCCCGGGCAGCGGCACGGTACCCTCCGCCGGGCGCATGGCCTGCACCTGCAGTTGCGCGGTCACCCGGCCCATAAACTCGTTCTTCTCCGGGGAAAACAGCACATCCGCCGTGTCGTAGCCTTCCTCTGCCAGATGCCCCATGGAGAAGGCAATGCCGTCCCGCACGGCGTTTCCGTCCAGCAGGGAAAGCTTCAGGTGCTGCTGCTGGCGGCCTACGCGGCGCATCAGCTGCACCTGGGCGCCCCGGGCCAGGAACACCGGCGCCGGGTTGCCATAGCCGGTGGGCTGCAGCTGGTTCAGGGTGTCGATCAGCTCCAGGTTCACCTGGGCAAGGGGCAGGGGCAAATCGTATTCCTTGGCGGGCACATAGCAGCGCAGGTCGCAGTTTTCGTTAATGGCCAGGTTCAGCCTTCTGCGCAGCTCCGGCACCAGCTCCGCCTGCATGGTCAGGCCTGCGGCCTGCTCGTGCCCGCCGAAGCGGATGAACAGATCCTTGCAGGTGGACAGCATGGCGTGGATGTTCACCCCGGGAATGGAGCGGCAGCTGCCCACGGCGGTGTCGCCCTGGCGGCTGAGCACGATGGTGGGGAAATGGTATTTCTCGCATATGCGCCCTGCCGCCAGGCCGATGACCCCGTGGTTCCACCCTTCCCCCATGACGATGATGGCCCGGTCCTTCAGGAAATCCACCGTCCGGGTCAGCTCCTGCATGGCCTGCTGGGTGATGTCCTGCTCCAGGGCCTGGCGCTGGGCGTTGGCATCCTCCAGGTGGGCGGCGATGCGCTGGGCCAGCAGTTCATCCCGGGTGGTCAAAAGGGTAACGCCCTGGGCGGCGTCCTCCAGGCGGCCGCCGGCGTTGATCCGCGGTGCCAGGCGGAAGCCCACCTGCCCGGCGCTGACAGGGGGATTCACCCCGGCAACCGTCAGCAGCGCCCGCAGGCCAGGCCGGGAGGATTCCCCCATAGCCGCCAAACCTTCCCGGACGATAACCCGGTTTTCGTCAATCAGGGGCACAATGTCCGCCACGGTGGCAAGCGCCGCCAGGTCAATCCGGCGCTTCACGGCCTCCATGCCCAGAAGGGCCTGGGTCAGCTTCAGGGCCACGCCTGCGCCGCACAGCCGGCGGAAGGGGTAATCCCCCAGGAGCGGGTTCAGCACTGCATCCGCCGGGGAGGGCGTGTCTGCCAGCTGGTGGTGGTCGGTAACGATCACCGTCATGCCCAGCATCTGGGCCAGCCTGACCTCCTCGTGGTTGGTCACGCCGCAGTCCACGGTAATCAGCAGCTGATGGTTTTGCGCCATGTCCCGCACGGCGTCCGGGTTCAGGCCATAGCCTTCCCCGTGCCGGCTGGGAATGCGGAAATCCGCCTGGGTGCCCATGTCCTGCAGGGTTTCCAGCAGGATTGAGGTGGCGCACACGCCATCCACATCATAATCGCCGTAGATGATGATGCTTTTACCCTCTGCCACCGCCTGGCGGATGATGCCGGCGGCCTTGTCCATGCCCTGCATCAGCAGCGGATCATGCAGGTGCTCCAGGCTGGGGTGGAGAAAGCGCCCGGCCTTTTCCGGGGTATCGATCCCCCGGGTGCGCAGCAGGGACGAAAGCCACCCGGGCAGATCCCCCAGGGGCGCGGCATCCCTTTCGGCGCCCCGCTTGACAAATTCCAGCATTCCCTCACCCCGTGCACATAGAAATGGATGGTTGGAATTATACCGGTTTCGCTGTTTTTCGTCAAGAATGATGCATTTGGGAATGAAAAAGGGATAAAACAATACCAATTTCATGGGATTTGTGCTATAATGAACGTAGTTTTGCTGTGAAAGGAGAGAAAGACATGATTCACATTCGGCTGCTGGGCGGCTTTCATGTGGATGTGGATGGCCGCCTGGCCGATGGGGTGCTGGCCAAATCCCCCAAGGGCGTTGTGCTGATGCAGTACTTGATGCTGCACCGGGGCGAGAGCGTGCCTGCCCGGCGCCTGATGGAGATCATGTGGCCCAACGACATCTCCGCCAGCCCGGAGGGCGCACTGAAGACCCTGGTAAGCCGCCTGCGCACCATCCTGGCCCAGGTGCATCCCCAGCTGGCCCTGTGCCTGACCACCATCCGGGGCGGTTACCGCTGGGAAACCCAGAGCGGCGTAAGCGTTGACCTGGACGATTTCGAAGCGCTGGCTGCCCGCCTGGAGCATGCAGAGGAGCTGGACACGGACACCCGCAGGGACTTCCGCAGCGCGCTGCAGCTGTACGCCGGTGAGCTTTTGATGGATCAGGATATTCCCCAGTGGGCTGGGCACCGGGCGGAGAAGCTGCGCCTGGCCTTCCTTGCCATGGTGGGACGCTACCTGGACATGCTGGAGCAGGAGGGTGATGTGCAGGAGATGATCAGCGTATGCCGCACGGCCCTGGATGCCCAGCCCTTTAACGATGGCCTGCACCTGCGCCTGACCCAGGCCCTGGTGAACGCCAGGCGGGACCAGGAGGCGCTGCGCCAGTTCCAGCACGCCAGCAGCCTGACCGATGGGGCCGAGCTGGCTGTACAGGGCCGGAAGGCCAAGGAATACTATGCCCAGCTGATGCGCAGCGAGCAGACCATCAACGATACCCTGGACGGCCTGTATGCCAGCCTGGTCAACGATGTGGACACCGCCGGCGCCCTGGTGTGCGACAGCCATATTTTCCGGGAAATGTACCACCTGCAGAAGCGCTGCCTGGAGCGCCTGGGCGCGGATATTCTGCTGGGCGTGGTGATGGTCAGCGGCCTGGAGGATCAGCCGCTGCAGCTGGATCACACCATCAACGGACTGGTGGAGGTGATGCGATCCAACCTGCGCCGGGGCGACACGGTGACCCGCCACAGCGTGAACCAGATTGCCATGCTGCTGCCCATGGCCAGCGAAATGCAGGGACAGATGATCATGGAGCGCATCAAGCGCGGGTTCTACCAGCGCTTTCCCAATTCCGACTGCCGGCTGACCTGCCGGTTTGCGCTGCTCAATGTGCAGCACAAGGGTGCAGGCCATGAATAAGGGGCGCAGGGACACGGCAGAGCTGTTTTTTACCTTTATGAAGATCGGCGCCTTCACCTTCGGCGGCGGCTATGCCATGATACCGCTGATCCAGCGCGAGGCGGCGGAGAAGCGCCGCTGGCTGACAAAGCAGGAACTGCTGGAGATGACTGCCGTTGCGGAATCCACCCCCGGGCCCATTGCCATCAACGCAGCCACCTTTGTGGGCGCAAGGGTGGCAGGCCTTCCCGGGGCCTGCGCGGCTACCCTGGGGGTGGTGCTGCCTTCCTTTGCAATCATGCTGGCGCTGTCCTCTGTGCTGGAGCAGTTTCAGGCTGTGCCGGCTGTGCAGTATGCCTTCCGGGGCATCCGCGCCGGGGTGCTGGCACTGATTTTGCGGGCGCTTTTCACCATGTATCGCCAGTGCCCCAAAAGTCCCTTTGCCTATGGGGTCATGGCGGCGGCCTTTGCAGCAGCGGCCTTTCTGGGCACAAGCTCCCTGGCGGTCATTCTCTGCTGCGCCGGTGCAGGCCTTTTGTGGAGCGCATGGCTTTCCAGGAGGCGGGCATGATTTACCTTGAACTGTTTCTGACCTTTCTGAAAATCGGCGCCTTCACCTTTGGCGGAGGGTATGCCATGCTGCCCTTGATCCAGGAGGCAGTGCTTTCCCATGGCTGGATGGACATGCAGGCCCTGGTGGACTTCATTGCCGTCAGCGAAGGCACGCCCGGGCCCCTGGCGGTGAACATGGCTACCTATGTGGGCGCAACGGTGGGCGGCGTGGCTGGCTCTGCCTGCGCCACCCTGGGGGTGGTGCTGCCTTCCTTTGCGGTGATGCTGCTGGTGGCAAAATGCTTTCAGCGGTTCCGGCAAAGCCGCCTGGTGCAGGGCTGCATGGCTGGATTGAAGCCGGCGGTGGTGGGGCTGATCGCCTCGGCAGCGGTATCGGTGGGCGGCGCGGTGTTTGCACCCGGAGGCTGGAGCACAGGCATCCTGACCCAGCCTGAAACCTACCTTTCCCTGGGCATTTTTCTGCTGGCCCTGGGGCTGAAAAAGCTGCACCCCATTGCGGTGATTCTTCTCTCCGGCCTGCTGGGCCTTCTTGGCGGCCTGCTGCTGTAAATGAGCAGGCATTTCCGCAGCTGGCGGATTTTTTCAGTATGGCGCTCCTGCCTGCCCGGCAAACTGACCGGGAAGAAAGCGAGGGCTGCCCATGAAAAATTTTTCCCGCCTCAGGCGTGCCACAGGGGTGGTGCTGGCGCTGTTTGTGGCGCTGGGGTATTTTTCGCCCATGCAGCAGGCGCTGCGTACCCTGCCGGATACCCTGGTGCTAACCCAGGGCCAGGCGCAGACGCTGAACCTGGGCCCGCAGCTGCAGCTGATCCCCGTGGGTGAGGACATGGCTGTAACCTCCACCCAGGACGAAACCCTGGGCCAGGTGCAGCTGGCCGGTCAGGCCACCGGCACCAGCCAGCTGCTGCTGAGCCTGCTGGGGGTCATCCCCCTGAAAAAGGTGGAGGTGCAGGTCAGCCCGGAAAAGCGGCTGATGCCCGGGGGCGCAGCCATTGGCGTTGCCATGCGCACAGATGGCGTGCTGGTGGTGGGCACCAGCGACCTGAGCGCGGCTGCCAGCCCGGCGGCCCTGTGCGGCATCCGCCCGGGGGATGTGCTGCAAACGGTGAACGGGGTGAAAATCCTCTCCTCCCGGCAGCTGACGGAGCTGATCAACAATTTGGGCGAAAAACCGCTGCCTGTGGAGTATGCCCGGGACGGCACCCTTTACACCACCACCCTGACCCCCAGGCTGGACAGCGCCACCGGCACCGTACGCATGGGCGCCTGGGTGCGGGACTCCACCGCCGGCGTGGGCACCCTGAGCTTTTACGACCCGGCCACCGGCGGCTATGGCGCCCTGGGCCACGCCATCACCGATGGGGACACCGGACAGGTGCTGACGGTGAGCCAGGGGCAGATCCTGCAGGCAGACATTGTGGCGGTGCAAAAGGGTCAAAAGGGCGCGCCCGGCGAGCTGAAGGGCAGCTTTCTGATGGATCCCGTTCCCCTGGGGAACATCCGCCGCAACACCATCCTGGGCATTTACGGGCAAATGGACAAGCCCTGCACCAGCCCCCTTTACCCCGATGGCCTGCCCATCGGCCTGCGCTCCGGCGTGCAGGTCGGCCCGGCTACCATCCTGTCCACGGTGGATGGCACCGGCGTGCAGGCGTTCAGTGTGGAAATCACCCGGGTGAACCAGCAGAGCACTCCTGCCCCAAAGAGCATGGTGGTGAAGGTCACCGACCCACGCCTGCTAGCCATCACCGGCGGCATCGTCCAGGGCATGAGCGGCAGCCCCATTATCCAGAACGGGCGGCTGATCGGCGCGGTGACCCATGTGTTCGTTTCCGATCCCACCCAGGGATATGGCCTGTATATCGACTGGATGCTGCAGGAATAAGCGCCCCTTGGAGTTAGACCGCCCCAGAATATACGGACTGCTGGGAAAAGGCCCCTATGTAAGAAAG